>JASFVG010000151.1:0-10196 GCA_050049955.1 Anaerolineae bacterium
GGTCGAGGGCCAACCTTAGCGCTCGATGATCCTCCCCTGCACGTCGGACGGCACTGGAACGCCCATGACGTCCAGGATGGTCGGGGCCACGTCCATAAGCTGCAGGCCATCCACGGAGCGCCCTCCATGGTCCTTGTGGGGGTCCCACAGGACGAACACCCCGTTCTGGGCGTGGTTCGCATCGTCCGGCCCTGTGTCGTTCTCGAAGGTGTAGATGTCGGGGAGGCCGAAGGATCCAACGGATCGCCAGCGCAGATTGCCGAAGTAGACCAGCAGGTCCGGTGCAACGTTCCGCACCTCCTGATAGAGGTCTTCCGGTTTGAACACAACAGAGCCCATAGGCTTGCCTTCGTGGTCGCGGATAGCCTCGATCCTCTCCTTTAGATCGTCGCGTGCACTCTCGTATTGGGCAGCCGGTATCTTACCCAGCGTTTCCCGACCTTCCACGTTCATGAAGATGCGGGCGTAGTAGCCGCCGGCCCCCCAGGCGGTGGTCTTCTCCCAATCGACCTCGACTTTCTCAAAGGGCACCAGGCCCTCATACATGGGCACCTCTTTAAGCACGAGGAGACCCTCGCGGCGAAGCCACTCATTGACGGCGAAGCCCCCCTCCATCGCCTGGCCACCGTGATCGGAGACCACCATCACAGTTGTGTCCTCGTCCAGCATCCCAAGGATCTCGCCGAGTTCGCGGTCCAGGTACCGGTAGTACGCGGGTATCACCTCCTGATACGGATTGCCTGCCTCGAACTTGTGATGTCCGGGATCCCAGAACCGCCACATGCCGTGGTGGAGGCGATCCAGCCCTATCTCCACGAACATGAAGAACTCCCACGGCTTCTCCCTCAGCAAGTACTTGATGACGTCGAAACGCTTCTCCGTCATCTCCCGGATCTGGCGTACAAGGAAGTCCTTGTCTTCGGTTCGGAACTGGGGGACATCCACATCGTATGTCTCACCACCTAGGACGCGATCAACCTCGTAGCGCAGTTCGTTCGGGAATGTATACTGTCGCTCGGTGTTCGGCGTAAGGAAACTGCTGATCAGGTAGCCCTTGAGCGGCTTTACCGGGTAGGTCTGAGGCACGCCCACGACGACCGACGTCCTATCAGCCGCGGTCAACACATCCCATACCCGCGGCTCGTGGATGGCGTTACCCGTGGCTATGCTCATCCGGTCGTACGAGTAGTCAGCTCGATTGCGGAAGCCATAGAACCCCAGTATACCCGGGTCCTTGCTGGCAAGCATTGAGGTCCATGCCGGCACCGTGATGCACGGGATGGAGCTGGAGAGTGGACCATAGATGCCCTCGCGGATGAGGCGGTCGACATTAGGCAGCTGATGCCTCAGACCGATATCGCTCTCGTCCGCTGTCTCAAACAAGACTGACGGGGGTGCGCAGTCGAACCCTACGACAAGGACCTTACGCCGCTTCCGTCGCCTGAGCAGTCTTAGCATGGTCTATCCTTCACTCCCCCTCATACCTTCGAGCAGCACCCTGGCGACCTCGGGACGCGTGAACTCTGCGGGCAGCATCTCACCCCTACGCAGCATGTCACGGACCTGGGTGCCACTCAGGTAGATCCAGTCATCTTGATCGTGAGGACACGTCTTGGCCGAAACCACACCACCGCACTTCTTGCAGAAGAAGGCATACTCGAACTTGAAGGGGACAATCCCGATGTCCTCTTGTGTGAACCGATCAAAGATGTTCTGGGCATCGTAGGTGCCGTAGTAGTCGCCGACACCGGCGTGATCCCGTCCCACGATGAAATGCGTGCAGCCGTAGTTCTTGCGGGCGATAGCGTGGAAGACAGCCTCTCGAGGCCCGGCATACCGCATAGCGGCAGGGAACACCCCTAGCAGCACGCGATCGGCGGGGTAGTAGTCCCGCAGTATCGCTTGATAGGAGGCTATCCGCACGTCGGCGGGGATGTCATCCGCCTTGGTCTCACCGACCAGGGGATGGATCAATAGCCCGTCAACGATCTCCAGCGCTGTCTTCTGGAGGTATTCGTGAGCTCGGTGAATGGGGTTGCGGGTCTGGAAGCCGACCACGCTCCGCCAACCTCGGCGGGCAAACATCCGCCGCGTCTGTCTCGGCGTGTGCCGAAGCTCCGGAAACTCAGTCCTCGCGGCGCTGGGCCAGTCGACCAACCAGATACCCCCAGCGAGCAAAACGTCGCCCTGCCGGTACAGGCGGGCAACTCCAGGGTGGGCCTTAGCTGTCGTGCCATAGACCTCGCTTGCCTCGTGCTCCCGAGTCGGGCGATCGTAGGGGTACTTCTCCTCCACCTCCATCAGTGCAAGAACGCGGTCCCCCTCGCAGAGGGCGACCTCCTGCCCCTCTCGAACTCCGTCCGCTAGACCCTGCTCCAGCGCCAATGTAACCGGTATTGACCACACGAGGCCGCTTGCGAGCCGCATCTCGTCGACGCAGCGCTCGTAGTCCGCCTTCCGCATGAACCCAGTCAGTGGGCTGAACGCGCCTGTGGCAAGAAGCTCGAGATCAGACAGGGCCATTGTGCCAAGAGGCACCTTGGTCATGCCTTCGGCTCGCTCTCGCACGGCCTCTCGCATCTCGCCGCGAAGAACACGGTCGACCAACGTGCCCCCGTGGGGACGAATGACGTCAGAGAATGGTTCGTTCAACGCCTATGCTCCTTTGATTCTCCTGTGAATCCTCAACAGTAAAGGCACTGTAGTGAAGACACTACAGTGAAGGCAACACAGAGAGAACGCCCTGCCATATCGCAGATCTGCGAAGCAGAGCGCCCTATGCGTCGCCAGTGAGATCTCGAAACCAGCTGGCTCATTCTAGCACGATGACCTAAGGTGTCAACCGTAGCGCCGTCTTGGCTGCTTGACTCGCGATTGGAGGTGAACAGGGTGTGGACGGCGTCTGAGAGCTAGTCAGCCTAAGTGAACTAGGACAGCTGCTGTGGAGATGGTGGCCCGCCGCACACTGCTAAATCTGACGGATGTAGACTCGATGGTTCTTGTACGGCTTGGCACCTAGATTCACGAGATCCCGCCGCATCTGAACGGCCGTCTCCGCCACTTGAGTCAGCTCAGCGTGTACAAAGCGGAAATCCTTCTTCACGGTCTTGGTCAGCTCGGAGTACATGAGTGCGTTGCCACCCAGACCCTGGTATTCCGGCAAAATGCCAGTTCCGTTAAGGCAGATCCAGTCCGTGCGCCTTAAGTCGCGCAGGAGGTGGAATACCCCAAAGGGGAGCAGCCGCCCGTTGGCCTGCTGCAAACCTCTGGAGACATCAGGGAAGCCCAGGACGAACCCCACGACGTCCTCTCCGTGTACAATGATCTTGATCAACCTCGGGTTCGCCACCAGAATAAGGTCGTCCAAGATGAAATCAATCTCTTTCTGCGTAACGGGATAGTACTCCCAGTTGTCGACGAACGTCCTGTTGTAGGCTGCTCCGATGCGCGCCTTCCACCGTCGCAAGTCCGCTTTCGATTTGAAGTGATACACTGAGAGGTTGCGCCGTTTCTTGACGCGCTCTGCAATGCGATGAATGCGCTCAGGCACATCAAAATCCGATATTTTGATGTAGGTGGAGATAAAATCGACCTCCTTCTCAAACCCCAGCGCCTCAACCAGAGAAGGATAATAGGCATAGTTGTAGTTCATCATCATCATCATCTGACGATGCTCCGTTCCCTCCACCTGCAGGCCATAGCCGTCGAAGAGGCTGAACCCCTTGGGGCCCACCGCCTCGTCAAGCCCGCGGGCGCGCGCCCACTCGAAGACCCGTTCGAACAGCGCGTTCGCCACCTCCTGATCCTCGACACACTCGAAATGATAGAACTGCACCTGGCGCACGCCATGATACTCGTTATAGGATCGATTCTCGAGGGCCGCGATGCGCCCCACATCCTGCCCGGCGTGCTCGGCGATGAAGAACTCGGCGTCAGAGTGCTCGTAGAAGGGATGCTTGTTGGGGTTGAGCTGCGTCTCCACATCGGCCCTGATGGGCGGAACCCACTGACCACAGTTAGCGTACAGCCTGAACGGAACATCAATGTAGCGCCGCACCTGGGCCTTCGATGTCGTGTCAACCTTCTCAACATTGATCATTGCTCTCCTCCCTCTCCGATTGGTCTGGCCTGTGGTCATTGGCAGGGTAATGGAATAGACGGATCCTGGCGAGGTCGCTTGACCGGAACCGTGATCCCCCTGATGCGGCGTGTCCTCTCAGCCCGAAGCCTTAAGGTAGAGAGGTCAGCTCTCCCATTCTACGCTCGTTCGCTGCATTTGTCCACCGCGCGCGTACCTTGCAGCGCGATGCTACGGAAAAGGCCGCACCCCGACGCAATGCTACCGGGCCCCTCGCGTCCAGCGCGCTACCAGCAGCGCCGCAGGGCGGACATCGAACCCGGAATCGGAAATGGGGGCTCGCCTCGCGGCCCTCAGGAAGATCACCCCGAGGATTGGGGCTCGACCAGCAATCGATCGACCTCCAGCCATTGACGACCAGGTGTCTCCAACAGCCCCCAGCGGAACCGCCCCCACGGCTTGACGACCATGTACTGGTTGTCAAGCCACATCACGAAGCCGAGTGGCCCTCGCGGCGCAGGCGCGCTCTCGATCACCGGCCTGCCATCGACTAGGAATGCTGCTTGTTCAACACCCCATTCGATGACGTACGTATGCCACTCAGTCATTGCCACGCCTACCAACGCCTCCCGTATGTTCAACGCGTTCTGGACGGGCGGCCAGCACAAGCGGTAGAGTTGCGGTAGGTTCATGAGCACGGCCGCCGGCAGGGCGAGAGGAACAAGCAGAAAGGCAACCGGTCGCAACGCATCGATCGTCGCCGCCTTCCAGCCTGCGCCGGGCACGTTGAGATCGAGTTTCATGTCCGATGGTGGAGAACTGTAGAAGAACCACAGGGCTCGGGGCAGCGTTGGTATTCGCAACTCGGACATGAGGAACGGATCATTCCAGAAGCCGAATCCTGCTGTGCCGACCCATAACCCTTGACCATCAACGTAGGAGTCGGAGAAGCGCGCCTTCACCGTCAGCTTCAGCGGGGGGCGCCAGCGGAATCGGCGGCGACGGAGGCCCTGGTAGTCGTCAATCTGTGCGTTCGAGTAATGCTGCCGGGACGTGTCGATGTTGACGAACCGGAGAGTTGTATCGGCCCGCTCCAGCAGGCCTCCTCCGGCAACGTGTGTGCGCCAAGAGGGATCGAGGTCCCCGGCGAAATCCTCCGAGAAATACGCCATCACAGTGCCTCTCGCGTCACCCGGACCAACAGCGCGTCCTCCCCCGTGTAGAGATGATAGAATGCGCCACGGGGCACCACGGCGAACTCGCCGGGCCCCAGCCGCAGCCTGTCCCGCACCGTTCGCACGGTAAGGGACCCTTCCGCAACGTAGAACAACCGATCGTTGGCAACAGTCAGCTCGACTGGCCAGCGACCGTTCCCGTGTGCGATCTGGACCCGCAGATCCTCGAACCGCGCAGTCGTCCGGAAACGGAATGGAGCGGCGAGCGCCTTGGCCTCTTTCCGGAGGTTGATGTGAGGCAGTCCCGCCTTGGTCACCGCATAGAGGCGTCGGTTGCCGTTCTTCCGACTCGCCATAAAACCACAGCGGAGTAGGAGCACGGTGGCAGGATCGCTGGAGCTTGAACGGTGTCTGGTCCCCTTTGGCACCACCGTCAACTCGCCGGAATCGAGGCGTACGTCCCCCTCCTCGCTCTCAAGCAGCATGCTGCCCTCGCATACCCAGAAGAGCTCATCCATATCCAAGTGTCTGTGCCACTGTAGTGCGCCTTCGCAGATGTAGACGCTGACCAGCACGTCGTCGACATGCGCAACGTTAGCGACCGTGAACGGCGCGTCCAGGGTCGCGGCGATCTCTGAAACGTTGACTTTGATGAGCTTAGACATCAAGGCCATTATACGCTCCGGCCTGGCCGGCCGCAACTGGTTGCGAATCGATACACCCCTTGTCACTGTCTGCTGCCTCAAGTATAATCGTCGTGCACCTCCAGGGAAACGGCCCCCCGAACCAGATGGGCGGTTACCCTGTCAGGACATCCCGGTTGTCGGCCCTTGCAGAGCCGACCTTGGCCCACGAGGCGCGCGCCTCGAGCTGCGCAGAGACATGACACTCGAACTGAGCCAGTTGACCCATCAGGTAGGCACGATGGGCAGCACCTTGGCTGAACGGCAACATGCCTACGCCGGCCTCGCGGATGTGGCGTGGCAGTGGTTGGCCGACTTCGCCAACCAGGGTCCCGCGCTGCGCAATGCTGCTGAGCAAATCCAGGCAGCAATCCCCACGGATGAACCCTTTGACCTGGTTCGCCCTCTGCCGGGTGTCCCAGATTCCTTCACCGTGGTAGCTGCCGATGGTTCCCAAATCCAGCCTAACAGGCACGGTGTGGCCCTGTACCACCTGATCAACATCGGCAGCCTTGTCTATAGGCATGGCAGTGGGGAGGCGCCTGAGGCCAGGAGCGAGGCGACCCTTGGATACACAGAAGACGACCTCTACGAGAATGGGGTCCTGGTAGCTGGCAACTTGCTGGACGTGCGACGGGACCTGGCAGAGCTGAAGCGGCTGGCAGACGCGTGTCAAGCCCCGCAACCCTCCCCAGTCGTGGCCTTCGTGGATGGACCGCTCGTCCTCTGGGTACTCCAGGACCTTACCAGGGGAGCGGCCTCGTCCAAAGTGAACACATACCTGGACCAGCTGGAGCGCATTCGTCGCGCAGGCGGCATTGTTGGAGGTTTCGTGAGTCGCCCTGGCTACACTGAGGTCACGCGTCTGCTTCACCTGGCCAGCGTCCACGGAGACTTCGAGCGGTGTAAGGAGCGGCCAAGTCCGCTTGAGCGCCTACCAGATCGGGCGGTCTTCACTAAGCTCCCGCCAGGCGCACGCTCCGCCCTCTTCGTCTCTCCCAAAGCGGCCAACCACGCGTTCTACGCGCCGCGGGGCCATCAGGTCTACTTCTTCTATTTGAACCTGGCGCAGGAGGGCCGGAAATCGGTCATCGGGCGTGTCGAGGTGCCTGCTTGGGTGGCGGAGGAGGCGGCCCATCTGGACTTGATTCACGGCGCCACAGTGGTCCAGGCCCGAATCACGGGGGACTATCCCTACGCGCTGGCACGGGCCGACGAGCTCGCCTACATCACCATTCGAGAGCGTCAAGCCTTCGAGGATATGGTACTCACGGCACTGCTTAAGGCTGGCGTTAGCCCTGCGCCCTCCCCAAAGGCAAGCTACAAGCGCTTGACGCGGAGAGGCCATTAACATCGGATACGAAGGCGTGAAAGCGAACCCAATATGAGTGGCCGGAGACTCCAGGTGGGGCGCGTCGTGCGGGCCTGCACTCGTGACTTCTCTATAGGCTGCACGGTGATGCGGCCGGACATCCCGGCTTTCGGCTCATTCGTGCTCGCCCAAGGACAGACCTCGGGGCAGGCCATCTATGGCCTGATCTATGATGTCAGCGTGGACGATGACCCCTTCGTACTTCAGGTCGTCGGCGCCAATCCACCCGAGGAGTTCGTGCTCGACCAGCGAACCAACCGCCAAGTACCGATCGAGGTGAGGGTGTTGGTGGTCGGCTGCGCCGACCGAGGCGCTGCCGTTGGGAGTGGACCCCCATCGCCTGGCGCCGTGCGCCACTGTTTGCCGGCTCAGCCCCCGCTGACTCTGGATTGGCTCTATCAGTGCACCCACGAGGAGGTGCGCACCTTCACGGCTCGATTCGACTACTTCCGGCTGGTGTTGGAGTCTCCTGAGGTACCGGCCGATGAGCTGCTCGCCGCCAGTCTACGCGCCGCCGCCGAGGCCCGACCTGAGAGCGAGCGGGAAGAATTCCTGGTTTCTGCTGGACGAGAGTTGGTCCGGTTCCTGGCTGGGGACCCGACGCGACTTGAACAACTTCTGGGACGCCTGCGGTCCTGAGCCACTCCGCAATCCCGCAGAGAGGATTCACCTGATGGACGAGCTAAGCCCGGAACAAGAGCTGGAAGCATTCTTCGGTCCTCGAGCTTCTGCAGCCCAACCAATCGAGCGTCTTGGGATGGTCGTCGGTGGCAGCCTCTCCGAGGGACTGACCGTTAAGCTGGATCGCAGCACCGTAATTGAGGGGTTGGCCGTCGGACGCTATGTTGTCATCCGCGGGCAGACGGGCCGGCGGTTCTTCTCCATCATCACCGATGTTCAGCTTGACTCCATCAATCCCTTGATACAGAAGGCTCCTCCGGATACCTCCGACCCCTTCACGGCCCGCGTCTACGCAGGTACCGCCGTCTTCGGGCAGCTGGAGGTGTCGCCGATGCTGGTGCTGGATCGCGAAGCAAGCGAGCCCAGGCCGGTTAAGACGGTGCCAGCGCATTTCGCCCCGGTCTACCAGGCCAGTGAGGAGGAAGTGGCTCTCATCTTTGGTAGCGAGCAGGACCCAGGCTTCTTCCACATCGGAGAGCCGCTGGAGATGGAGGGGACGCACGTGGCGCTCGATCTG
This sequence comes from Anaerolineae bacterium, assembly GCA_050049955.1. Classification (GTDB taxonomy): domain Bacteria; phylum Chloroflexota; class Anaerolineae; order B4-G1; family B4-G1; genus SKLM01. The sequence goes on from JASFVG010000151.1 coordinate 8,507, forward strand.
GAACGGCTTGTGGAGCGTTCGGCGGGTGTCTTCGGAAAGACGGGGACCGGGAAGACCTTCCTCAGTCGGATGCTACTCGCCGGCCTGATCAAAGAGAGCGTGGCGGTCAACCTGGTATTCGATATGCACAACGAGTACGGCTGGAAGGGTCGAACCGAGACGCGAGCTGAGGTTAAGGGGCTTAGGCAGCTGTTTTCGGGCGGCGAAGTCTCCGTCTTCACGCTGGACGAGGCGTCGTCTCGCCGGCGTGGCAGCAAGACCGATGCCGTCGTCCGCATCGGCTACGATCAGATAGAGCCTGAGGATGTCGACGGCCTCTCCAGCCTGCTGGCCCTATCCGAAGTGCAGGTGGGCGCTCTCTACTTCCTTCGGCGGCTGCTGGGCCGCAGCTGGGTAGCTCGCCTACTTGACGAGGATGATCCTCTGGAGGAACTGGATTCGGCGTTGAACCGCGGCACGATTCACGGTGGAACACTGGGCGCCATCCAGCGGAAGCTAGGCATGTTCCGGCGCTTCGACTTCCTCCAGGAAGACGTATCGGAGGACCCTGTTCGTACGATCCTGGACTACCTCGATCGAGGCACCAATGTGATTCTGGAGTTCGGCCGCTTTGGCAACAGCCTAGAGGCCTACATCCTGGTGGCCAACTTCATCACGCGCCGTATCCACGACCACTACGTCCGGCGCACAGAGGCAGCTCTCGGCACGCGAGAGGAGGAACCTAGGCCATTGGTGATAACCATCGAGGAGGCCCACAAATTCCTGGATCCTACCATCGCGCGCCATACCATCTTCGGCACCATCGCCCGCGAGCTCCGCAAGTACAACGTGACTCTCTTCATCGTGGATCAGCGGCCAAGCGGGATCGATCAGGAGGTAATGAGCCAGATCGGCACGCGGGTCACGTGTCTCCTCGACGACGAGGCGGATATCCGCGCGGTGTTCTCCGGCATCAGTGGCGGGGCGACGCTGCGGGAGGTCTTGGCCCGGCTCGACACCCGCCAACAGGCTCTGATTCTGGGCCACGCTGTGCCTATGCCTGTTGTTGTCAGGACCCGCACCTACGGGACACCTGAGTTCTACGCTGCGATGGGTATCTCGGGCGTGGAGAGCCCAGCGGAGGTGTTGGCGCGCGGTCGGTCGCTTCTGCGTGGTGATGAGGAGGACGCAACGGGGATCTAGTCCCGCCGAGCAGGGGAGCCGGCAGGTCCGCCAGGATGTGGATAAGGTCTGTGGATAGGAAGGTTGCCCCCCCCGCGTGCTTGCGGCGAGCCTCGCGACTTGGGGCTCGCTCCGCTGAAGGGTTGGGCACAACTGGGCCTCCGAATCATTGTAGTCGTTCAGGGCGGCGTGTGCAATGAGCATTCTTGCGGACACGACAATCATACCCCTTGGAGTGGGCGTCTCGTTATCCCTGAGGATCATCGCGTGCGCCAGGACCCTGTGTCAGGCCGGCCTCGGCCTGGAAGCTGCCGCTCAGGCGACCAGGGAAGGGATGCAGATCGATAGGACGCAGTCACTGACAGGGGGACGGGGCACGACCGAAAAGGGGCAGCCAATGGGGTGCGGCCGCGGTAGAGAACGGGAGGAGAAAGCCAAGGAAGTGGCGTGGGGCAAACCAACCAGGATACTCATATCAATCCTGTTGGTGTCTCTGGCATCTCTGGGAGGAGGTGGTTCGGCACGAGCG
>JASFVG010000152.1:0-10167 GCA_050049955.1 Anaerolineae bacterium
CCGCGATCCAGCTGATCGCTGACGCGAGCAATGACTTGATCGCTGACATCGCTCTGGGCGCCGCCCGTCAGGCGCTGATCGGGTTTGCCCAGGAAGCGACGCCACTGGGCTCCGTGCCCGGCAGCGGCCTGGGGCCTTCCGGCATTGACTTGCGTACGACGGTGCGCTACAATCCGACGTTCGATGTCAAGGTGTACACGTTGCCCGCGCAGCTGGGCTTCATTGTGTATCAGGTGACATTGACTGTGGCTTCGATCGGTGTGGCCCGGGAGCGGGAGTTGGGCACGCTTGAACAGCTTATCGTGATGCCCTTGGGGCGTATGGAGCTGATCATCGGCAAGGCGATACCCGCGCTGATTGTGGGAACGCTCAACTTCCTGGTGATGCTAGGCGTGGCTGTCGTCGGTTTTGGTGTGCCATTGCGGGGGTCTCCGTGGCTTCTGTTGGGGCTGACGGTGTTGTTCGTGGCAGCCGAGATCGGGTATGGCATCCTCATCTCTGGGATCGCGCGTACGCAGCAGCAGGCGATTCTGCTGGTCTTCGTGCTGGCTATGGTCGATATGGCATTCTCGGGGTACATGGTGCCAATCCGAAACCTCCCTGAAGTGCTTCGCGCAGTGGCCAGGATCGTGCCCCTCCGCCACTACTTGACGATCGTGCGGAGCGTGATGCTCAAGGGTGCGCGGTTCGAAGCGGTCTGGCCGCATGTAGCGGGCGTTGTGTTGATGGGTGGGCTGGTGACAGCGCTCGCGGCGCGAAACCTGAGCCGGAGTCTTGACTGACTTACGGAGTGGAATCAGGGCTCCCTTGCGCGTCAGGTTGGCTGTCTGGACGGGTCGTGCCGGGCCAGTTCACATACGGGCTCGGTTTGGATATGAAGATAAGGAGTGAAGGCGTATGAGAGAGATATGTGTCATTGGCGTCGGGTATGTGGGTTTGGTCACGGGGGCCTGTTTGGCCGACCTCGGGAACCACGTCGTGTGTCTGAATCGAAACCAGGAGAAATGCGACAACCTCAGAAAGGGCATCCTGCCGATCTATGAGCCGGGTCTGGAGGAGATCGTGCGGCGTAACAACGAGGCTGGTCGGCTCTACTTCACGACGTCGTATGACGAGGCCATGGAGGATGCATCGTTTGTCTACATCTCTGTGGGGACGCCTTCCGGCGACAGTGGCGAAGCGGATCTCGCACACGTAGAGGCTGCTGCGACGGAGGTCGCCCGGCGTATGCATCAGCCATTGATCATTGTCAACAAGTCGACGGTGCCCATTGGCACTGGGGACTGGGTGAGCGACATCGTGGCCGAGCATGCGCCTGATCCGGGGGTTGCTTTCTGGGTGGTCTCCAATCCCGAGTTCCTCCGCGAAGGCTCGGCCGTCTACGATTGGATGAACCCGGATCGGGTGGTACTTGGGTCCACCAATCGGGCGGCAGCGGACAGGGTAGCCGAGTTGTACTATCCGCTTCACGCCGAGACCATCATCACGGATCTGCGCACCGCGGAGATGATCAAGTATGCCTCCAATGCCTTCTTGGCCACGAAGATATCGTTCATCAACGAGATGGCGAACATCTGCGAGGTGCTGGGCGCCGACGTGAAGGAGGTGGCGCGGGGCATGGGCACCGATGGCCGCATCAGTCCGGACTTCCTGGGTGCCGGGATCGGCTGGGGCGGATCTTGCTTCCCGAAGGACGTGAAGGCGCTGGCCCATATGGCGGCTACCCACGGCACGCATCCCCAGATGCTGCGCGCGGTACTGGACATCAACTACGACCAGCGGAAGCGGTTTGTGACGAAGCTTCGCCACCTACTGGGTGGCCTGCGGGGCAAGACTGTGGGCGTCTTGGGGCTCTCGTTCAAGCCGAACACCGACGATATGCGGGATGCTCCGTCGGTCGAGATCATCAACCTCCTCCTGTATGAGGGGGCTAAGGTCCAGGCGTACGACCCTGTGGCGATGGAGAACGCTCGGCGCATGCTTGGCGATACGATCACCTATTGCCAGGACCCATATCAGGTGGCCGAGGATGCTGACGCTCTCCTGCTGATCTCCGAGTGGAACGAGTTCAAGCAGCTCAACATGGAGCGGGTGAAGGACCTGATGCGCCAACCGGTGCTACTGGACGGGAGGAATATCTACGACCCGCAGCGCATGCGGGCAATGGGTTTCAGCTATCGGGGGATGGGGCGCGGTTACAACGGGGGCGGTCAACCGACCGGAACAGAAGCCGACACGGCCTTGCCACACTCGTAGTAGCAGTGTTTGTGGCTTCACCCGACCATCCAGCGATTCCGTGTGGGGCGCCACGCGTCCAGGGGCGGCGCGAGGAGCCCATAAGCTGGCACAAGTCTCCGATGGGGGGCCGCGCTGCAAGAGGGAGGCGTCCAGGCCCGTGCTCCGGGCCAGTCGATCGTGTGGCCTAGTCGGCGGGGCTAGACAGTGTGCCCTGGTGGGCTGTTCAGTACGGCAGAGAGAGCCATCAATCGGCCTGCCGACGACAGCCCGCCTACCACCACGGCATGAAGAAGGTCTGTGCCGTAGCCGTCAGGTCGCCGTAGGCGACACCAATGTCGATCAGCACTTCCTCACCGGGTACCGGTGACAGGATATCGAAGCCACACCACGTGAAGCCGGCGGAGTCCGTCGGTTGGGGAGTGCAGTCAAGATCACCGCCTGGATAGTGGACCACAACTGCGGACGTCGCTGCCTGAATCGGCTGCCCGCCCTCGTCGCTCACGTAAATGAAGACGGTCTGCGTTCCCGTGCGACCAGTGATGGGGTAGCGCACCGAGGCACTGACAGCCAGGTCCGTGGCCTGGACGTTTGTCGCCGATGAGGGCTCGGCGATCGTCTCCACCACAACGGCGGACTCAACAGGCTCGGCGTCGGCGGACGGGCCAGCGGCTTCCTTGGGGAGGCTTGGCCTATTGCCGTCCACGGTCGCCAGAATCACCGGCAGGAGAGCAGTCTCCTGTCCTGCGCTAGGCGTCGTCACTGAGGAATCCCGATACCTGTTCCTGGGAACGGGGGCGCGACACTCGGGAGGGATGCCGAAGCGCTCGATGTACAGCTCGCCTACGTTATTGAGCTGGATGGGCCGCTGGGCATTGTTGCGATCCCACTCCATACGAGCCCGCTGGAAGTACTGCACCACTTTCCCATCCTCGAACAGAAACTCGGACCGTGGATAGCCGAACACGTCGAGACCGCCTTTGGCGCGGAAGGCGTCCAGGAAGGCGTGGGAGACGACGTGCTGCGTCTCCGGGAAGTAGCGATGGGCGGGATCATCCGGGGCGGGAATGTCGTCGATCGAGACTGGTGGCCAGCTGTAGCCCAACTCATCGATCAGCAGGCCGAGCTGCACCTGGTAGGGAGGCAAGTTCCCTGGATGAAGCTCCATCCGAGCCCGCTGGAAGTACTGGACCTGCAACCCATCGTGGGTCACATCGAAGAAAGGCTCGCTGAGAGGGTATCCGAAGATCTCGAGCCCGCCCCGCGTATCGAAGCATTCGAGAAAAGCGTCGCAGACGTAGTGGCCAGTTCTGGTGAAGTAGCGACAGGTCTCATTCGCTTTGGACTGAGAGTGCGTGATCGGAGCGGTGCCCAGCAACGAGACGGCCACGACGGTTATGAGGCATAACGCCGTCAGCACCGCCCTTCGGGAGAAACCCCATAGGCGCGCAGCCTGCACCTGCCTCGACAGCCGGGATGGCTCAGCCGGGCCCAGGCGCCGTCTGACATGTCGCTGGCGCGTCACGGACTGGGTTGGAGCCATAGCGCCCCCGTCCGAATGGAGCCTCCTTTGGTCTGAAGCAACCGGAACCCGAGTTGGGCTGCCGGCAGATCCTCCCTGGAAGCCCATTATATCACACCTTTTGCTGCTTGCATAGCGGAGCCCAACCGTTGCCTTCCAGGCACCCGCTGGGCAGTTGCCTCCAGCTTCGCCAGGCTGTCTCGTGCGCGAGCCAGGTCTAGTTGCCCGGCATAGCGCCGCGCCCGCGGGGGCGGGCCTACATCACTAGAGCTCCGTCACGCCGTGGCGCATCGCGAACCTGATCAGGGAAGCCAAATCGCTTATGTCGAGCTTGCGCATCAAGCGGCTGCGGTAGGTGTTGACCGTTGACCTCGAGAGCGATAGAGCTGTCGCAATCTCGTTGGTCGCCGCCCCCTCCGCCAGCAGCCGCAGGATCTGCTGTTCTCTTGCGGTAAGCGCAGCGAGCGGGGACCTGGGCTTGGCCGCCTCGCGCTGCTTCACGTAATCCACGATGAGTTGGTCAGAGACCTTTGGGCTAAGGTAGTGATGTCCTCGTTGAACCGCATGGACTGCGTTGATCAGCTCCTTGCCCGCTGACTCCTTCAACACATACGCTTTGGCACCGGCCTGCAGCGCCCTGAACACGTACTCGTTTGTCGAATGCATGGATAGGATGACGACCTGGGTCTCTGGACAGATCCTGCCCATCCGCTCAGTGGCTTCGATGCCGTTGATGTCCGGCATGGCGACATCGATGACAGCCACGTCCGGGACCGTCTCCGCCACCTGAGCCAATGCGTCGCGCCCGTTGCCCGCCTCGCCCACAACCTCGATGTCCTGTTCGCCGTCGAGGTATGCTCGCAGCCCTTCCCGCACCACAGCGTGGTCGTCGGCAAGGAAAACCCGTATCGTCATTGCCGCCCCCGGGGCGTCAGCCTAACACTCCCCAACGTCCGCGCACCATTTGCCATCCTTCGCACGCTAGCAGCAGAGCCTGGTCTCTGGTTCGATCGGCACTGCTAGGCGAGGTCAGGCTTCAACGTGCCATCCCCTTGCGTGGCTCCCTAGGTGCGGAGCCCGGCGAGCCCATTGCCTCGCCCGCTTGGCGGACAATGGTTCTTGCGGGTGCATGTCACGACCGGGTACCATCGGACCTCGTCGCGACGAAGGGGTCGATGAGCAGCCTAGCGCTTGCTCTGAGTGGCCAGTATACGTGATGATGCGTCGATGTCAAGCCAACCCCACCCGGATCGGCGGGACTTCCGCCAGCAGGCACGCCTAACCAACTTCCCCTGCATCTGCGTCCAACGCCTGGACCCTAGGACAGGCTCGCAAGGGCCTGATCGAGGTCCTCCAGAAGATCCTCGACGGCCTCGATGCCGATCGACAGGCGCACCAATCCCTCGCCGATTCCACGCTGGGCTCGCTCTACCGCGGTCAGTTCGCGGTGGGACGAATGGGCCGGGTAAAGCAGCACAGTATGTACATCGCCTAACGTCGACGCAGGCAAACAGAGTCTAAGCGACTCGAAGAATCGGAACACCTCCCGCTGCCCCGCCTCTACGAGCTCGAAGGCGACTATGCCCCCGTAGCCAAGTCCACGGAACAGTCTGGTGGCCAGCTGATGCTGAGGGTGGGAGGGCAGGCCAGGGTAGAGCACGCAGGCCACCTCGCTCCGTGCCTCCAGCCACTTGGCCACCTGCAAGGCGCTTTCGCAGTGCTGCCGCATACGCAGCGCCAGGGTACGGATCCCTCGCAGTGCCATCCACGCGTCCATTGGACCCAGATTGGCCCCGGTTGCCTTACGCACCTCCAAGACGTCCTGCCGCCGCGCCCGGGAAGTGATGACCACTCCGCCCATCACGTCCCCGTGGCCAGCCAGATACTTGGTCGCACTGTGGATCACAACGTCGGCACCCAACGTCAAGGGCTGCACGAGGTAGGGCGTGGTGAAGGTGCTGTCCACAACCAGTGCTGTACCGTGGCGGTGGGCGACGTCGGCCAAATCGGGGAGGTCGGCAACCTTGAGCAGTGGGTTGGAGACCGTCTCCACGAGCAGAGCCACCGGCTCCAGATCGGCGCAAGCTGCCTCCACGGCCATCAAGTCGCTTGTATCGACGAATGTCACGGTTACGCCCTGCGTGCTCAACAGGCCGTCCAAGAGCGTATGGGTAGCGCCGTACAAGTCCTGGGCTGCGACCACGGCCGAGCCCGCACGGGCTCCCAGTGCCAGAAGCGTCGCGTGAATGGCAGCCATGCCGGATCCGAAGGCGAAGGCCTCGCCAGCCCCCTCCAGCGCCGCTACTGCCGTCTCCAGCGCAGTCACTGTGGGGTTGCCATACCGGGCGTAGACGTAGCCATCCCGGGTGCCGGCGAACACCGCGTCCAGCGTATCCATTGAGGGATACCGGTATGTGACGGACGGTTGGATGGGCACGACGTTAGGGGTGTAGTCAGGGCACGCGTCTGGCCTGCCAGCGTGGACCGCCTGCGTTGCCAGGCGCCAGGTCTTCTCGTTGGTCATGGTGGTCTGTTCCTTCCATGGAGGCAGACGGCCGGCCGTCGGCGCGAGGTGTGATCCCCGGCAGTTGCCGCCCAGCGGTCGGCGCTAACCAATGGAAAGCCCAGAGGGTCACGATGCTCGGAACGGTGCTGCTGTGCCGCGCGCCGGCGCAATCTGGGCGGGGAGCCGTGCCGAGAGTGACGTCTGCAGACGTCTCCATAGGTATGCCGCACGGGTGACGGGCCGCACAAAGGCCCGTCGGTTTGTTTCGCACCTGCCTTGCCGCTTCAGGTACCAACTTCCGATATTCGCGCCTGGAGGACGATGGCCCACTTGACGAGCCGATAACGGACGGGTGAGTAGACACGATCCCAGGCGCCAACCGAGCGGACCAGGTCGCCCCCAAAGCCGCGTTTGAACCGATAGACGCCCCATAGTCCATCGCTACGCTCTGTGAACTGAGCCTCAAGCGTAGCGCGGTCCGCGTCCGGGATTCCCCATAGGTCGTAGCTGGTACAACCGATCGACTTGGCCCAGCGCATCGCCTCCCATTGAAGCAGGTAGGGTGCCATCTTGTCCCGGTGGACGTTGCTCGAGGCGCCGTAGAAGTAGAAGGCGCGCGGCGGGAGGGCAAAGACGATGAGGCCGGCCACTGGTTCAGACTCCACCTCTGCCAGAAGGAGCCGAGCCCACCCCCTTGGCGCGAAGAGCCGGAAGGCCGCTTCGTAGTAGTCCGGTGGGTGGATGCCGAAGGCAGAGCGGTCGGCTGTAGCGGCGAGGAGGGCATTGAACGCGGCGATGTCGTGTTCGGCACCCTCGCGGACAGCCACGCCTTTGCGGCTGGCGAGGCGGATATTGTACCGAGTCTTGGATTTCATCGCGAGGAGTATGTCCTCCTCGCCGGGGGTGAGGTCGACAACGAGCGTGGATCGTGGCTGAATCGCGCGGAAGGCCGAGTCGCGAAATCCGAGGGAGAGCAGCTGCTCCCGGTTTGCCGCTGCATCAAGTAGGTCGGGCTCCATAGTGAGTGCAATAGCACGGTAAGACATAGCGGCTTGGTCGAGGGCTGCCGTGAGTTGTTCAGACTGCGTCCTGTCTTCCCAATCAACCAAAGGGCCTTTTGGGACATAGGCCAAATGGCCGACGCCACCAGGCAGGCGCCGGAATAGGAGTAGCGCACCTGCCACTAGCCCGTGCTGTCCCGTAAGGCCCACGCGTCTAGAGCACCAACCGAATGCCGACTTGAGTGCTCCCCAGGGGCAGGTCTGCAGAACGTGACCGTGGACGTGACGGGCGACGAAATCATCCCATGCCTCGTCCGCGATCGAGTGGACGGTCTGTAGAGCCCTAATCGCCAATCCTCCTTTGCCGGGTCAGCCGGTTCCACTGCGCACGTCGGAGTCCGTGATCCGCCTAGTCCCGCCTTGCCTTGATGAGCAGCGCGCCGCCCTTATCCCCCGGGCGGACATCCAGCTCATAGTAGCGCCGCCAGCGATGGCTGAACCGCCGCACCACCAACCACCTAAGGGGGCGCTGGAACCCAAGAAAGGCCAAGCGGGGAGAGACCAGCAGGCTCCAAGCTGATCCTCGCCGCCCGACCCCAAATCGGGCGTTCATGCGGTCCCAGAAGCGCTCAACCTCGTGCGGAATGTAGTAGGTCGCCTCGACGAGCGTCATACCCGCGTAGGCAAGCAGCTCGCTCCACCCGTGTGGCCCGTGATACTGTCGGTGATCGAGGCGCTCGTCGACTTCTGCAGCATACGCCTCGGCTCCGGCGGAGTCACCCATCGCTAAACGCTGCGCATAGCCATCGAGCATAGTTCGGAAGGCGTCGGATGGGACCGTGAAGACGAAGCGACCGCCTGGCCGTAGAACACGCGCCACCTCTTCAAGGACCGGCGTAACTTGAGGGATGTGCTCCAAGACTGAGTTGCTGAACACCGTGGAGAAATGTTGGTTCGGAAATGGCATTGCGCGGCCCGCAGCCTGGCTGACGCATCGGTACACCCCCAGCCTCGCGGCCTGTCGTAGTTGATCGAACCAGGGATCAAGACCTACATCGATCGCACAGCCCGAGTCGAACAGTGCCTGTCCGATCAGGCCATCGCCGCAGCCCAGGTCGAGGACAGGGCGCGACCAGCAGTGCTGACCGACCACGCGCAGCTCGATGGCGCGCCACAGCGCCACTGGTGGCGCGAACCAGTATGACTTGAGAAGGGTCTTGAGATAGTCTTGTGCCATGTTGCGTTCGATCTGGCGGCCGATCGCCGTTGCAGGGGAACGGGTGGGGCAGTATACCGCAGGGGTGGGGAGGTGTCAAAGGGAGTGGCCATGGTATAATGGCAAAGAGGTGCTTCCGCAGCCGGCCGGTTCCCTTGGCGCCCACCAGAGACCAGGCCGGGTGCGTATCGGTAGGTCAGTAGGGAGGTCCCATGCGTTTTCTCGTGACGGGCGGTGCAGGCTTCCTGGGCGCGAGGCTCTCCAACCGGTTGCTGCAGGAAGGGCACCAGGTGCGAGTCATTGATGACCTGAGTGCGGGTGATCCGAACCAGCTAGAGGATGGTGTGCTATTCACACGTGGAAGCGTTGCCGACCGCCCCAAGCTGTGGACCCTGCTGCAGGACGTGGACTGCGTCTACCATCTGGCAGCACGCGTCCTGGTCAGCGAGTCCATACTGTACCCTCGCGAGTACAACGAGGTCAACGTCGGCGGCACAGTGAGTGTCATGGAAGCCATGCGAGATGCAGGCGTGCAGCGTGTCGTGCTCACCTCATCGGGCGCGGTCTATGGTGAGCAAGGTGAGCAGCCGGTACGAGAGGACCAGTATCCAAACCCCCAGTCCCCATACGCGGTGAGCAAGCTGGCGGCGGAGTACTACGTACGCACGATCGGCGCGCTTTGGGGCATAGAGACGGTTGTGCTAAGGGTCTTCAACGCCTATGGTCCTGGGCAGCGCCTGCCCGCATCGCACCCCCCGGTTGTGCCGCGCTTCATCTGGCAGGCTCTGCACGGCGGGTCGTTGGTCATACGGGGCGGGGGTGGTCAAACGCGAGACTTCGTGTACGTGGAGGACGTGGTCAGGGCAATGGTGGCGGCGTCTGTTGCGTCAGATGTGGATCGACGGATCATCAACGTTGGCAGCGGGCACGAGACGAGCATCAACGACCTGGCATCTTTGGTGGGTGGGCTGGTGGAACGCGAGGTGGCGGTTCTCCACAGCCCAGCAGAGAGCGGCGGCGTTGCTCGGCTGTGCGCGGATCTCTCCGCGGCGCGGCGGCTGCTGGACTACCAGCCGCGCTTCCAGCTGCGGCAAGGGCTGCGACTCATGCTGGAGCAGGACCCCCGGTTTCGCAGGCCTTCCACCGCAACGGGCGGAGCGTAGTGCGTCCCGTTGGAGACGAGGTCCGCTTCTGCGGCCGAATGGTGAACCAGGCCGGCGCTAGATTGACAATGGACGGTGTGACTTCTTCTGACGGGGGAATGGGCCTCACTCGAGACTTCTTTGCCCGAGACACCCTAGCGGTGGCCCGCGAGCTGCTTGAATGCAGGCTGGTGCGGGTCCTAGACGGAACACGCCTGTCCGGGAGGATCGTGGAGGTCGAGGCGTACGTTGGCGAGGAGGACAGGGCTTCACACGCCAGTCCTGGTCGCACGACACGCAACGCGCCCATGTACGGTCCAGCGGGTCACGCATACGTCTATCTGATCTACGGTGTGCACCACTGTTTCAACGTCGTGACTGACCGCGAGGCCTTCCCGGCGGCAGTGCTGGTACGGGCGCTGGAGCCGCTAGAGGGTCTCGAGGAGATGCGTGAGCGGCGAGGGGGCCGGCCCGATGAGCAGCTGACCAGCGGTCCGGGGCGGCTTTGTGAAGCGCTGGCGATAGACCGTCGGTTCGATGGCGCT
>JASFVG010000153.1:0-10161 GCA_050049955.1 Anaerolineae bacterium
AGGGTTGCTCAAGAAGGCCGGTGAGCTGCACGGTCACTTCTGCCCCTACGTGGCGCTCGGTGTGCGCGCCGGCTACACCGCCTTGACGGCGCTGGGCATCGAGCACAACCTGGGGATGGAGGAGGTTATCGCGATCGTGGAGGCCAACAACTGCTTCAGCGACGGCATCCAGATGACGACCGGCTGCTCCTTCGCCAACAACGCCCTGATCTACCACGACCTGGGCAAAACGGCCGTGACGGTGGCGAAGCGGGACGGCGGGGGCACCGAGGTGACCGAGGCTGTCCGCGTCGCCGTGCGGGCTGACTACAGCAGCAGTTTCGATGAGCGGTACCCGGAGGCCCATGAGCTCTTCGAGAAGATCATGACCAACCGCCAGGAGCCGACGCCCGAGGAGCAGGCGCGACTGTCGCAGCTCTGGGCCGAGACATCGTACAGGCAGTTGGATCTGCCGGAGGGGGAGATCTTCACCATCGAGAAGAAGCGGATCGAGCTCCCGCCCTATGCGCCCATCTTCGCGTCAGCCATATGCTCCGCATGCGGCGAGAGCGTGATGGAGACGAAAGCTCGGCTGCAGAATGGCGAGCCGATCTGCCTCGCATGCGCAGGCGCCGAGCACTACGTCCTGGAGGGATCGGGGATATCGGTCCAGAGGCTCTGAGGATGCGGCCTTCGGGACCTCCATTCAGGAGCACGAACCTACGAATCGGCGTACACAGAGGGGGTCAGTCGTCCGAGTCTTCGCTGCGGCGCATCAGTGGCAGGAGCGTTCGAGCGCGGTGACACCTAGGCTGTGCCAGCCCTAGACGGGTCAACGAGGTGTCCGCCGTGAGTCGCATCCTCAGCGGGCCAGACACCTGTCAGAGTCGCGCTCATGTCATCCGCGGTTGAGGGCCTGCGGGGCTCCTTCCGCTTAAAACAGCGCGGCAGTGGCCCGAAGCGCTCCGGGTAGATCCGCTGCGAAACGAGGAAAGTATGTCGTGCGAAGAGGTTTTCTTCAGACAACTGCGCGAGCATGGGTTCCGGCTCACGCCTCAGAGGGAGATGGTACTGTCGGTGCTGCACGACGTCGAGGGCTTCGCCACCGCCGATGAGATCCATGGGCGGGTCAGTCGGCTCAGCTCGTCGGTCGATATCTCGACAGTCTACCGCACGCTCGAGCTCCTACAGGATTTCCATCTGGTTGCGTCAGTGGATCCGGGGGACGGCCTGCGACGGTACGAGCTCCTGGGCATCCACGGCCAGCACTTCCATCTGGTCTGTCGCGCGTGCGGCAAGATCATCGGCGTGGAACCACACGCTATCGAGGCTTTCACGAGGAAGACTCGGCAGGACCATGATTTCCGGATCGACCTGGAGCATTTGACGATTCCCGGGCTCTGTTCGAGTTGCGTCGAGGCTCCGGTGGTCTGAACGAGAGCCGTCACCCTACTGGATATTCACCGGCACGCCGAGCTCTGCCCATTCGAACAGGGTCTCAGCCTCCTCAATACCCAGGACGATGCAACCGTAGGAACCCCGTGTGCCCAGGCTCCACAAGACCCTTTGACCGCCTCCGGTGAGGGGCAGCCCGTGGATGCCGTTGTACGTATCGCCGCCGGCCCGGTACACGCCCAGGAAATGGGGCATCTGTAGGTCCCACTGGCTGGCGTAGGCCAACTCCTCCTTGCTCAGTACTTGGAACTCGCCTGCGTACGTGGGGGATTCCTCTATCCCTGTAGAGCAAGGCCAATCGTAGAGCAGCTCGTCATTCTCATACGCGCGCAGGCGTTGCTCGGGGATACTGATCACGATCCGCTTGCCCGGCACGGAGGGGTAGGGCCACAGTACGTCCTGGTGGGGAATGACCAGTTGCTGGCCGACACGAAGCTGATTGAGGTCAATGCCCCGGTTGGCCTCGGCGATGAGGCCGGGCGGCATGCCGAACTTGGCGGCTATCACGGTCAAGCGGTCGCCCGATTCGACGACGTAGATGCGGGGTGGGGGAATGAGCTCGACCTCGACCTCCCCACCGCCAGCTTCAAAGGCGGAAAGCACCTGCCGCGTCGTCCGATCTGTTGGGAATCCCCAATCGTCAGATTCCGGTTCGGCGGCCAGATGCTCCACGGTGTCACGCACGGCCTCCCTGTCGATTCTCACTGAGAATCCCGGCTCGTCTTGCTGCTCCTCTACCCGCAGCCAACTGCATACCGTATCTCGCCCCAGGGTCCATTCCCAGGCGAGAACCTGGCCTTCGTTTTCGCCCAGGGCAGTGATGTGGATCCTCCGCTGCAGCATCGTCTCCGTCTCTTCTCTGGTGGCGCTGACGTCTAGGATGCGAGGTTGCACTTGACGGAAGGTGGGCGCAAACGGATAGTCGGGACCGAGGTGGGTCACGGTGTTCACGACGTTCTCGGCAGTTGCGGCGATATCCAGCTCTCGCCCGGGTCGGCTCTCCGTCGTGACGACTTGATCACCGTGGAGCTCCAGGGTAGCGTCCCTGGGAGGATCGTAGATCTCCGGCGCCAGCTGTTCCAAGGCTTGCTGGGTTGCCTGGGCATCAATCGTGAACACAGGTGCGATGTCCAGGCTCTCGCCAAGCCACATCTCTGCGAGCGTGCGCCAGCCCTGTCCCCGGCCGGCACCGAAGGCCTGCTGGGAGGTAGCATCTGCGTCCAGGCGCATCCCAGCTTCCGACCAGGGTACCCGCCAGATCTGGTGACCGTCACTTAGGACCAGGTCGCCTGCGCTGCGGTTAGCGAACACCCGCCCCAGACGCTCCGACGCTTCTTCGGGTGTCAAGCCGCCGAGGTTCTCCTCGAGCACGCACACGTTCGGGTAGATGAGGGTCTCGTAGGGAGCGAGGATAGTCCGCTGCATCATCCAGGCAGAGAAACCCAGGGCGCCCAGCAAGGCGACCAGGAGCACGCCAGCGAAAGCCGCGCGAAGGCAGCCCCGTCTGCGGGGCCTCTCCATCTCTCGCTCCGAAGGTTCTGACCGGTCAGGTTGATGCACCTTCAAGCTCCTGTGCGCAGCCCGATCGCATCGCGTTTCTAGCTACCGACGCTGGTGGCGATAGTATACCACGATCTCGCTTCTCTGGCATCGGCAAGTTGCCTGTTGAGCCGGGCCGCGGCCCCGTTGGTCGGAGGCTTCGGCCTGGCTGTGCAGGCGGGACACTCGCTCCGATAGTGCTTACATTCTGGCGTAGGCCGACGGCCACGGGAACACGGTCTTGCCTGCCGCCGGTGTGGAATCGTGCTATAATGCTCTATTGGCCTGTGAAGGAGGGAGTACCCAGAGGGAACACCCATTAGCTTGTGGACGATCACGGAGAGGGTGATCAACCGCATGTTCAGAAGGGGGCGTTGGACATGGCGACGGCAATACACCTGAGCGCAAGGGAGATATGGCGCAACCGCGGGCGGTTCCTCTTGTTCAGCCTGGTGATTGCCCTTATCACCCTGCTGATTCTTTTCATCGCGGCCCTGGGCGAGGGTCTGGGTGCCGGGAACCGCGAGTACATCGAGAAGCTTGAGGCCGATCTCATCGTCTACCAGGATACTGCCGAGCTTTCGATCGCCAGCAGCCGCATTGGCTGCCAGACGCGAGATGCTCTGCGCAGTGTCAACGGCGTTCAGGAGGTGGGCCCCATCGGATTCTCTGCCTCCTCCATCCTAGGGGCCGCCGGGGAAGAGCCTCTCGACATCGCCCTCATCGGCGTCGACCCGGGAAGACCGGGCGAGCCGCGGGTTGTGACAGGTCAGGGCCTGGAACGAAGGAACGCCAATGAGGCGATCATCGATCGTATGACGGCCTTGGTGACTGGGCTTCAGGTGGGCGACCGCTTCAACATCCGCTCACCCCAGGGTGGCGAGGAAGAGTATTTCCTGCTCAAGGTCGTGGGCATCTCCGAAAGCCAGATGTACGCCATCCGTCCCTCTATCTTCGTACCCATCGTGAAATGGGATCAGATTCGACCTCAGGCCGCACCTGGGCGGGGCGCTGAGGACCCAGCCTGCAACGTGGCAGCTGTCAAACTCCAGGATCCGACGCAGCTAGAGGTTATGGCCCAGCGACTCGAGGCACAGGTGAGGGACATTGAGGCGGTGGACATCACGACGGCCTACGAGAATACCCCTGGATACACCGCCCAGCAGACGACACTCAACACTCAGAACGGCTTCGCCTTGCTGATAGGCCTGTTAGTCATCGGCGGCTTCTTCCAGATCCAGACCCTGCAGAAGGTCCCGCAAATCGGTATGCTGAAGGCGATCGGCACGCCCAACACGGTCATTGCACTGGCGTCGCTTATCCAGATCGTGATCATCAACGTGGTCGGCGTCCTGGTCGGTGGTCTGGTCACGTTCGGACTCTCACTGATCTTCCCTCCGGGCATCCCCCTGATCTTCGAGCCCAGCTCTGGAGCTACTGCCATCGGCTCTATCCTGGTGATCGGGCCGCTTGGGGGGCTCGTCTCGGTCCGCCTATCGCTGCGGGTGGAACCGCTCATTGCTTTGGGATTGGGAGGGTAGGGCCATGGCTGCTCTGGAAGCGCGTTCGGTCAGCAAGCACTATGGAACCGGCAGCGGTCAGGTGAAGGCGATTGACGACGTTTCCTTCAGCGTGGACAAGGGGGAGTTTGTCGCCCTGGTCGGCCCCAGCGGTTCAGGTAAGACCACGATGTTGGCTATGCTGGCCGGGCTCCTGGAGCCCACATCGGGCAGCGTCTTCATTGAGGGTGAGGATCTGGCGAAGATGCGCGAGTCCCAGCGCTCCAGGTTTCGCCGTCGTAGGATAGGTTTCACTTTCCAGGCCAACAACCTCGTCTCTTATCTCACGGCGCTCGAGAACGTGCAACTCATGCTGCGCCTCACCGGCCAGTACAACGCTGCCAACCGGGAGCGAGCGAGAAGGTTGATGGAGATGCTTGGCCTGGAGGAGCGCATGCACGCCCTGCCACGGGAGCTCTCAGGTGGCCAGCAGCAGCGCGTAGCCATTGCCCGATCGCTCATCAACAACCCGGTAGTGGTCCTGGCGGACGAGCCAACTGCCAGCCTCGATACGGAGCGCGCCTACCAGGTCGTGGAGACGATGGCCGGCTTGGTGCACGAACAGGAGCGAGCCGGAATCATGGTGACGCACGACCTGCGAATGGTCGAATTCACGGACCGGATTGTCCATCTGCTCGACGGACGTTTGGAGCGCATTGTCACACCCGATGACGATCTGTCCTGTCTCGCCGATCCGGCCTCGTGTCAGCTAATCACCGAAGAGGTGCTGGTCAGCGGGGATGAAGAGGCGGTGCCTGTCGGCTGAGGAAGCGGTGCCGACATCATCCCCGGCTAGACGGGGCTTTGCTTGGAGGACCAACTCGGGAATAGCTTGGGTTGTTCCGGGCGCCTCTACGCGCGGTGCTTTGCCATCCAGGCTACGGCGAAATCGACCAGGTCCCGCTGGGGCATCAACTGCGCTTCAGCGTCACCCACCTTTCCCCGGCTGACGCTGCCTGAATCCCGCTGGAAGCACGCACCAACGCGTTCGAAGTCCGAGCAGTCCAACGCGATGTCTCTGATCTGCACCCATTGCCGTTGGCCAGCAATCGCGACAGGGGCGCCGTTCGCCACCTCACGTTTGGTCGGGAATGCTGCGCGGTATTCTGCTAGATGGAGTGACGTGTTCGCTCCATGCCCGACACCGAGTAACAGTACCCATCCCCCTAACGCATAGATCTGTCCCAGCGGAGATCCGTCGCCCAGCCCGTAGTCGAGCGTGTGCCCGGCTGTGACCCTCTCTGCGTTGGCCCCCCACGCAGCAAAGGAGTGCTGTGGGTGCGCACTCCGCCACACGCCGCGCTGCTTCCTGAAGCTCTCGGCGATGATGCCGATCGCGCGCGTGGGGGTCAGGTCCACGTCGTACGGCGGCATCGTGCGCCTGATCGTCTCCCACCACCCCTCTGGCACGGGAGGGTTCTCCCACGCCGCCGGGTCTGAGAGATCGCCCGAGTGGGCAGGCATCACGAGGGTCCCCTCGACGCCGATCGCCTGTTCCAATGCCAGGATGACGGCCACTGCGCCGCCGCATACCCATCCCAACGCACTGAGCGAGCTGTGGACGAGCAGCACGTAGCCCGGCTGCACGCCAAGAGCGCGCAGATTTGCGGCGAGCGAATCGACCGTGGCTGGACCGCGCTCCGTGCGCCTGACTACCTCAGCCTCACCCATCCGCTCACTCCTTTACGTGGCATGTTCTGATAGGCACAGGAGTAGTCTCTGATCCTGGAAGCGGCCGTGCTGTGTCCAGTGGCGCGCCATCGAACTCAGCCCTGCCGTCCCGTCAACCGGCGAATCAGGCCTAGCACAAGGTCTTCCAGCACTTCGTGATACCGCCAGAAGAGCCATGCCAAGATCCCTGCCCCCCCGCCGAGCAGAAGCCACGCCCACGCGGGGAACGCCACCGCCCGGGCACCCACCCAGCAGGATACGAACACCCCGGGTAGGCGTCCCAAGGTTGCCAGGACGAGCATCCGCGGTATGGACAGTGGACTAAGTCCGATCAGGAAGCAGTTGATGTCATCCGGCACGAAAGGGAACAGAAAGACCAGGAAGAAGAACCAGGGCCCCTGACGATCGGCGATTCCATCCCAGCGCGTCAGCTGGCCTTCAGGGATCAGGCGCTCGACAAGCGGGCGTCCATAGCGGCGGGCAAGAGCCATCGCAGCGGTCGTCCCAACAACCAGTCCGACCATGGTGTACAACGTGCCGGCGGCGATGCCGTACAGGTAGCCGTTCATCACGCCCACGAACTGGCCTGGAATCGGCGCCAGGATGACCTGAGCGACGCCGAGGCCGATGGTCGCCAGTGGCCCCAGCGGCCCCAGTCGAGCCAACCACGATCGAAGGCGGCCCTGGTCACCCAGAAGACCCTCGATCGGCTCATTCCAGATCCAAAGCGCGGCAGCGACAGCGATCATGATGGTTGCCGCGACCGCAAGCACCGGCCAGACCCGTCGTTGCCCGTTGGCTCGGGTCACAGCCGATTCGCCCCGAGGGTACTTGGCCTCGCCGGTCCCAACCGGAGCGCCACCAAGTATCCCAGGAAGACCAGACCTGCCGTCATCCCGAAAAGCACAGTGTAGGAAGTCGCCTCCAGTACCCAGCCGCCTACCGTAGGCGCCAACGTGAGGATGCCCATGATTGTGTTTCCCAGACCGATATAGGAAGGCCGCATATCGTCGGGAGCGATCTCCATCATGTAATTGTAGAAGCCGAGCATGTTGGAGCTCCAGTAGACGCCGAGTGTGACGTACACAAGGGGATACGCGTGGCTCAATACCCCGTCCCCCGCGATATGAGCTACCAGGGCAAACAGCGGCCCAACGATGGCAACGGCGCTCCCTACCCGGATCGTGGGGGCTGGTCCCCGGCGCGCGCTCAGAAGACCGAGAAGCACTCCCGATGCAACACCCGCTACCTGCTGGGCGCCGACGAAGCTGCCGACGACGGCCTCAGAAAGCTTCAGTTGATCCGTCGCGTGGACCACGTAGAAGGGTGTGGCCAAGGAAATCATACCGACCAGCACCTGAGACACCATCACGCGCCGAAAGGCGGGATCTTCACGCAGGGGCGACAGCCATCCGTTCCGGCCCCATCTCTTCTCGCTGGATCCTGTGTCACCAGCCGGGACCTCGCGCAGCACAGCCGAGGCGATCACCGTGGGGACGAACGCGAGGCCCGCCAACGTGAAGATCAGGGCGTAGTTGTCAGGAAAGATCAAGCGTGGGCTGTTCAGGATGATGGTAATCGCGATGCCGACGCCCAGTCCTCCCAGCCCGCCAATCACCTGCGCAATCCCCATAAGCCGCCCTCTGCGCTTCAGGGGAATCGCTCGCGCCATCATATCAAACCAAGCCACGGACGCAAGGGTGTCCGTCACGGCGAAGACCGCAAGGCAAACGAAGAACAGGAGTAACATCCTGTTCGGATGCTGCCCCAGCCCGAGCCACAGCCCTGAGGCGATAAGCCAGAAGGCCACACGTCCGGTTGCCCCCATCAGGAGGAATGGCTTCTTGCGCGCGCTTCTGCCGACAATCCCGGCGACGATCACTTGGGGTAGCAGCCAGAACCCGTTGAAGACCGTTGAGACCAAGCCGATCACAGGGGCCGAATCCGTGAACTGGCGCACGAAGGCCGGGAGCATGCTGCTGGGGCTCGCGAACGCCAGTGCTATCGAGAAGAAGACGTAGTCGACGAGGAAGGCGGCAAAGTTGCGCCGGTAGTGCGGTGGCGCTTCGTTGGGGGGTCTGGTCATAGCCAATGAGTCTAGCACGAAGCGCCCAGCCGTCAAGGTTGCGGGCACCCCGCAAGTGACCAGCCGTCAGCAGACACGGGGGCCGCGCGATGCCTGGACCGAAGGGGCCCACGCCAGGCCTAAGGACACCCAGATGAGACTGGCGCCGGCCTCCTACGGTCCTTGCTCGATAGCCTGCAATCCCCGCCAGCACTGGAAGGAGTCGGGGCCGTAAACGATCTATGCGTGAGGGAGACTATCGTCGGACCGAGTTCACTTTCGGCTGGCTTCGGACTGCGCAGCGACTCGATCGAGAGAGGGGAGGCCTTGCCGCGCTGAGAGGAAAGGTCGGCTGAACCCATGACCGGCCCAGCTGGTACGCACGCGCCGCTGTCGTGGTTTGCCTCGCTGCCGGCGTGTCACGCGCTCCTCGCGCCGCAACCACCAAGCTGCGCGTCTCTAGAAGTACGCCTGATAGCCCTGGATGTCCAGTTCGTCTCGCACGGTCTGCAGCTGTGTGCGCAGATTCGCGTTGACGGGGATGCCCCGCTCCAGAATGATCCGTTCGTTCTCGTGCTCTTTCTCGCCAGCCACGTAGGTCCGCTCCGCACCCGGTGTCTTGCGTGCTTGTTGGAGCGCCCGCATGATCCTGCCAGTGATATGGCGTGAAAGCTCTAGCGGGATGAAGTGCTCGATATCGATGGCCAGGAAGAAGTGCCCCAGCATATAGGGTCGCCGGCTGCCGTCCCTTTCGAAGCCCAGCAGGTCTTTCATGAACACGCCACCGGACAGCGAGGCCGAGAGGATCTCAACCATCGTCGCCAGATCGTAACCCTTGTACCCAGCCATTTCCTCGCCGGAACCGCCCAGCGGCAGCAGTGCGGCCCTAGCGCTACCGAAGTCCGCCAAGGCCTGATCCGGATCGGTAAGGGGCCTGCCCTGGGCATCGATCACCCAGCCCTCCGGCATACGTTCTTCGGCGCGCGATAGCACCTCGACCTTGCCCCGCTGGATGATGGATGTGGCGCCATCGAAGCAGAAAGGGTGGTCCAGGTCGGACGGTGCGGCGAAGGCGATGGGATTGGTGCCAAGCATAGGCTCCGAGCTGAAAGTGGGAGCCACAGCAGGCCGAGCGTTGGTCACTGTCAGGCCGATCATACCCCGCTCTGCGGCCATCAGAGCGTAATAGCCAGCTATCCCGAAATGGGTGCCGTTGCGCACCGCCACCGCACCGACGCCATGGGTTTCGGCCTTGTGGATCGCCATCTGCATCGCACCGTGTGCGATCACGTGGCCCATGCCGTGGTGACCGTCAATGAGCGCGGTAGTCTCGGTCTCCCTGACGATCTCCATCTTCGTCTCGACCCGCTGCTGTCCGCGTCGGATGCGGTCGTAGTAGTACTTGAGGCGTCCGACCCCATGCGACTGGATGCCGCGAAGATCTGCGGCGATGAGCACGTCAGTGCAGGTGCGAGCATCGTCGTCGGGCACACCGAGGCCGCGGAAAACAGCCATCATAAAGCTCTGAATGACGTCGACCGGAATGTGGCTGGTTTCTGACGAGTCTGCCATGCGTTCGATCCCTCCGTGGAGCTGATATCCAACACGTATAAGACGGTTCCGCCTGGGGCCGCTGGCGCATCCCTGCCCCAGGGTCGCGCCTCACGCCACCCAGTCGAAGGTGCGGGTCACGGCTCTCTTCCACCCGCCGAACAGCTCTGCGCGCGTCTCGGCGTCCATCTGAGGGCGCCACGTCCGGGCGATGCTCCAGTTCTCGCGTAGCGCCTCCATATCGTCCCAGAAGCCGACAGCCAATCCGGCGGCATAGGCCGCCCCCAGCGCGGTGGTCTCGGAGACGGAAGGCCGGATCACTGGCACGTCCAGGATATCTGC
>JASFVG010000154.1:0-10158 GCA_050049955.1 Anaerolineae bacterium
CGCGGGCCGTCAAGTCACCGGTCTCCCCGATGCTAGCCATCACTCAGTAGCGGTAGCGCTGGGCGCGATCGTATAGGACCTGGCGTCTATCCTCGACCGGGGGCTGGGGCACCAGCAAGCTGAAGAACCAGGTGATCACGAGCCCGGCGACGAACCCCGCCACGTGAGCCACAAAGGCCACGCCCCCCGTCGCACCCGTGTGCACGCCCAAGGATACCACGCCGTTCAGCAGCTGGATCACGAACCACAGGCCCAGCACGCTCCAGGCCGGCCACTCCACCCTTCTAGCGAAGAACCCTAGCGGAATGATCCCTCTCACCCGTACCCCGGGGAAGAGGATCAGGTAGCCACCGAGAACGCCGGCAATTGCGCCGCTTGCCCCAACCAGGGGTATCTCAGAAAAGGGCGCAACGAAGACCTGCGCGAACGCCGCGACAAAGCCGCTGACGAAGTAGAGGACCAGATAGACCACGACGCCCATCCGATCTTCGAGATTGTCCCCGAAGAGCCACAGGTAGAGCATGTTGCCAAACAGGTGGGCGAACCCACCGTGGAAGAACATGCTACGCACCAGGTCCAAGAGGGTCTCGACTGCGAGGGGCGCCTCGGTGACGTTCTTGGGCACGACGGAGAGCCGCTGGAAGACGTCCTGCAGTTCGACTGAAGAGAACATCAGGGTCCACAGAAACACAACGACGTTGAGTGCGATCAGCCCGTAAGTGACGAACGGCACGCGGCGGGTGGGGTTCAGATCCCTGAGCGGCAGCATAGCTTACCTCCCTATTGTGCAGTCACACCGCCAACACCATCTTGATCCGCGGCCAGACATGCCTGCCACGAAGCCAGGCACAGCCATAGGCTCAGCGGCAGAAGGGCTGGAGCGGCACCGTGCCGGCTCTTCACGCCCCTGGGCCAGCCGGACCAAGCAGGTTGTCTTGGCGCAGACCCTGCTGCTTGCCCTCTGGGCCGCCTACACTGCAGACGGCTTGTCAGGACCGCTCCCCCGTGACGCAAGCTTGGCGTCACGGGGCTGCGTATCCCTGACCTGTCGACCGGCTAGGCCGCCGGCCTCAGTCGCGATCCGATTCGACGACGAATGTCAACTTGGCGTTGACCCTGTACTTGACCACCTCGTCGTTCTCGATGATCGCCTGAACACCGTCGACGTAGGCGTGCTTGATGCCCCGTACCGTCTCGGCAGCCTCGGTGACAGCCGCTTGAATCGCGCCCTCAATACTGTGTCCCTCTGCCAGAACCTCGACGACTTTCGCGATTGACATGCTTCACTCCTCTCGAGGAATCGATCCTCCCAATGGTGGTGTCCCTGCCAGATGCGCTACCCCGCCTCCTTGATGGCCTTGTCCGGCTCGCTGCCTCGATGCGGCTGCTGGTCTCCATTCTAGCACAGGCCGGATTCGGATACAAGCGCCTCTATACGTGCGTTCGGACGCAGAAAACCAGACCTTCGGACGCCGCTGGGACGCCCGTCGGCCTCCCAACCGGGGCCCATCGGCTCGCCCGGACGCAAGACCCATACGGGAGTCCTGCTGCCACACCCGGGGCGCGCCACCGCCTGTCCGATGCCGGCCGCGATACGTCTGTTCCCCCGCCGGTCACCGTCTTGGCCTAACACTTCACCCTGATTTGCACCGCCCCCGCTGGGCGTGTATACTCTGCATCCAAGTTCACCGCCGGATTCCCTTGTGAGCGCAGGATCACGTGTCGGAGCCTAGTCCCCAAGGAGGCATACCCTGGAACACGCCGACAGCCTGACCTTGGAAGTCATCGAGACTCTGAAAGCCAGACTGGACGACCAGCTCGATCGCTACGCCCTACCGCCGCCCGTATTCACGGCCATGGCCGGCCAGTTCGTCGCCGTCGACATTGATGCAGGGACGCTGATGGCCCGATTTCCCGTCCGGGAGAGCTACCTGAACCCCTACGGCACGATGCAGGGCGGCATGATCGCGGCCGCACTGGACAACACCCTGGGTCCGCTTAGCATGCTCGTCGCGCCGCCGAATGTCACGCGCCGTCTGGAGATCACTTACAGCCGGCCTGTCACGATGGATATGGGCAGTATCCTCGTCGACGCCAGGCTCGTTGAGCGAAGGAGTCGCTGGCTCTACTTCCGGGCCGATGTGCGAAGCAGAGACGGACGGCGGCTGGCACGATCGAAGGCCACGCATTGGATCGTCGATGAATAGCCCTTCGAATGGACGACCATCGTCCAGCCAGGTAGTGGGCACGCCTCGGCAACCACGACGGGCCCATCGGGCCAGGCAAAGCTCGTGAAACCACTCAAGGACAACGTCGCCGTTGTCGCCGGTGCCACGCGCGGTGCCGGGCGCGGCATCGCCTGCGCGCTCGGCGAGGCGGGGGCCACGGTCTACTGCACTGGTCGGAGCGTGCGCGCGGCCCCCTCGCCCATACGCCGACCGGAGGCTATTGAGGAGACCGCTGAGATGGTGAGCGCCCGAGGCGGAACGGGTATCTGGGCGCAGCTCGACCATCGGGAGCCGGACGAGGTACGGGCACTCTTCAAGCGCGTCGGGGCAGAACGGGGCCGGCTCGACCTCTTGGTTAACAACCTGTCGGGGGACCAGTACCTGACGGACGGCATGCTCTCGGGCAGGGAGCCCGTACCGTTCTGGGAATACCCTGTGGAAAAGGGCCTGGAGACACAGCGCAACGGGGTTCACACCCACCTCATAGCCAGCTACTGCGCCGCGCCGCAGATGCTGAAGCGCCGCGGAGGCCTTATTGTCGAGATAACGGACGGAAACCGCCTGGCGTACAACGACGTCGGCGTGTACTACAGCCTTTCCAAGACATCGCTGGTCTTGCTGGCGTACTTGATGTCGGAAGAGCTCAAGCAGCACGGTATCGCCGTTGTCTCGCTCACCCCCGGCTGGCTGCGCTCGGAGGCGATGCTTGAGAGCTTCGGGGTCACCGAGGAGAACTGGCGCGATGCCGTCCCGGAGCACCCGGGCTTCGAGATGTCTGAGACCCCACTGTACATCGGGCGCGCAGTCGTGGCGCTGGCGACGGATCCGCGTGTTATGCGGCGCACGGGCCGGGCCCTGAGTGCGGGCTACCTGGCCCAGGCGTACGGGTTCACAGATGCGGACGGGAGACAGCCGCCCGGCTACGCCTATGCCGGCATCGACGTCCGAGAGGGCCTCTTCAAGGACGGTCGCTTCTTGTCCTCGCAAGACGAGCTAGTCACCAAGTCCGCTTGATTGAGGAACCCCAGGAGTGGACGCACACCGCCCCGCGCAGTCTCAAGGGAGCAGCATGGGAGCAAACCGACCATGAAAGCCGACTTCTCAAACCTGAAACGACCCCGATATCCCATGCCGGACGACGTCAGGCATGCCCTCGAGCGTCGAGGTCTGATGGAAGACTATGAGAGCCGTCCCGCCTACCAGCAGAATGACTACATCAGCTGGATAAACCGAGCAAAACGCCCGCCAACCAGGCACAGACGGCTCCAGCAGATGCTCGACGAACTCGAGATGGGCGGCGTGTACATGAACATGCCACATCCTCCATCTCGCAAACCATAGCCACGGAGGCAATCCGTTACTGGCATCGCAGCAGCCGGACGTCGGCAACAAGACCAGATAGCTTCTATCACCCAACTCAGGAGCCGAGGATGACCAAGAGCGAAGACCGGGTGACTGTCGAGAACGTGAACGTACGGAGAAGACCTGCCGTGTCAACGCTGCTAAGTACCACGCGATGAAGGCCGCGATAGTGAAGGTGCTTCCCAAGGCGGAGCTAGGGCTCAACCAAGTCGAGATACGCGAGGCAGTTCTGCCTTTCCTGCCGGACGATCTCTTCCCCGGGGGGGGCGACTGCTCGGTGGTGGGCGAAGACAGTGCAACTGGATCTCGAGGCCAAGGGGGTGGTGATTCGGGAATCTACCAAGCCCATCCGCTGGCATCAAGCCTAGACTTCGACAGACTGCATCACCTGCGAAGGCGGCAACCTAGATGAACATCGGCATCATGGTCTTCTCTCGCACGGGCCACACGCACACCGTAGCCACCCGGCTAAGGGACCGCCTGTCGGCGGATGGTCACCAGGTATCCCTGGAACGGCTGCTGATCGAGGGTCCGGACTATCGGAGCGCTACCACCGCTGTGCTCAGTGCCCATCCATCCATCGCACCCTTCGACGGCGTCGTGCTGGCTGGCCCCGTCAACGGTGGACGTATGTCGGCAGCCATGAACGGCTACCTGGGCAACGTCAGGACTCTCGCGGGTAAGCGTATGGCCTTGCTCCTCACCCACTTCTTCATTCGCCGTTGGGGCGCCGACCAGACCATCGAGCAGATGACGGAGGTCGTCGCATCGAAGGGGGGCACCGTAAGCGGATCGGGCTCCGTTCGCTGGCGCGGACCGGGCCGCGGCCGACGAATCGCCAGCGCCATTGACGCGGTGGCTGAATGCTTCCCGTCGTGACCTGCCCGGCGCCCCACTGCAGAGTGCATCGCCGTCCTCGAGGTCATCGGCTGCAACGGATGCCACGCAAGGTCGTCGGAAGATGACAAAGCGGTTCTTCGAGGACGTCAAGGACGGCGAACGACTCGTTTGTCGCCCTGTGAGCCTGACGCGCGACGAGATCGTCGCGTTTGCCACGGCTTTCGATCCCCAGCCCTTTCACGTCGACGATGACGCGGCCAAGGCCTCCGTCTTTGGAGGCCTCATCGCTTCATCGCTCCATGTGCTCGCCGCCTGCACCCGGGCTGTAGTCGAGGCCCAGGGTGACGTCGCCATACTGAGCGGTGTCGGTATGGACGAGGCGAGGATGTTCGCCCCGGTGAGGCCCGGGGACCGGCTCAACGTCGAGGCGTGGTGGACAGATCTGAGACCATCCCGCTCCAGGCCGAAGCAGGGTCTGGCATCCATAAGGTGCCGGGTGACGAACCAAGATGGGGACCTGGTCCTCCAATACGGCTACCGCTATCTGCTGGCTCGCAAGGCGTGAGTCGGACGCTGCCGCACTCCGGATTAGCCCTGTCCGAGACGGGCGACTGCCGATGTCCTCCAGTCGCATACTCTGCGCGGCGCCCGCGCAGCCTGTCCGAACGCCGATCTGCTCGCCTGTTGTCCACGTGCCTGCCTGCGGGTATAATCCTGATGTTGGTGACCAATCTGCTATCCGCTAGATGACGCGTCTCCCCGGGCTCCGAGGCACGCGCTCACTGCTGCGAGAGGTGCGCATGAACGTTCTACTGATCTACCCTACGTTTCCGGATACCTTCTGGAGTTTCAAGCATGCGCTGAGGTTCGTACGAAAGCAGGCATCCTCACCGCCCCTCGGCCTGCTGACCGTTGCTGCGATGCTACCGCCTACGTGGGGAAAGCGCCTGGTGGACGAGAACGTGACTAGACTCGCCGACGAAGATCTGACATGGGCCGACTACGCCTTCATCGGCGGGATGACCGTCCAGGCCGACTCAGCCCGGCAGGCCATCGCTCGGTGTAAGAGCGCTGGACTCAAGGTCGTTGCTGGAGGGCCCCTCTTCACCATCGACCACGAGCAGTTCGAGACAGTCGACCATTTCGTGCTCAAGGAAGCGGAGCTGACCCTGCCGCGCTTTCTCACCGATCTGGAGCAGGGACGCGCCCTCCATCTCTACACCACGTCCGAGTTCGCAGACATCAAGCAGACGCCGGTGCCCCTCTGGGAGCTGGCCGAACTGCACCAGTACGCAGCGATGAGCGTCCAATACTCCCGGGGGTGCCCCTACAACTGTGACTTCTGCAACGTGACCGCCCTTCTCGGCCACACCCCCCGCACCAAGAGGCCCGGGCAGATCATCGCGGAGCTGGACGGACTGTATGAACTGGGGTGGCGTTCGGACGTCTTCTTCGTCGATGACAACCTGATTGGCAACAAGCGCGTTCTCAAGGCCGAGCTACTGCCCGCTCTGATCGAGTGGCGGAAGGGCAAGACGGGCATCGCCTTTCACACCGAAGCCTCCATTAACCTCGTAGACGACGAGCAGCTGATGCGCCTCATGGTCGAGGCAGGATTCAACAAGGTATTCATCGGGATCGAGACGCCGGATGAGGAAAGCCTCGCCGAGTGCAGCAAGAAGCAGAACCTGAACCGCGACCTGGTCGACGACGTTTGCCGTCTCCAGCGGGCCGGCCTGCAGGTTCAGGGGGGCTTCATCGTCGGTTTCGACAGCGACACCCCCTCCATCTTCCAGCGGCAGATAGACTTCATCCAGCGCAGTGGGATTGTGACGGCCATGGTTGGCCTCCTTCAGGCCCCGCCAGGAACCCAGCTCTATGAACGCCTGAAGCAGGAGGGTCGGCTGCTCGACCGACTATCGGGGAACAACGTGGATGGCACCACGAACTTCATCCCCGCGATGGATCTCGAGACGCTTCGCGAGGGCTATAGGAACATCATGCGCCACATCTACTCGCCCGAGCACTACTATCAGCGGGTCAAGACCTTCCTGCGTGAGTACCGGCTGCCCAAGGTGAGGACCCCACTGACTGTGGAGGACATCCGAGCCCTCTTTCGCTCGATATACCACCTGGGCATCGTCGACAAGGGGCGCAGGTACTACTGGAGGCTCTTCCTTTGGACGCTGCTTCGCCGCCCCGCGCTGTTCCCGCTGGCGATCACGTTCAGCATCTACGGCTTCCATTTCCGAAAGGTCTGCGACCTCCTCCAGGCCTAAAGCTCCGCAGTCGAGCCAACCGGAGCGCCGCCACTGATCCCTCGCATTATGCCCGATGGACGCTCCGAGCCTTCCGCCTGCTCAGCGGCGCTCGACGCCTGTCGGTCTCCATAGGCAGTCTCGGCTTGCCCCGGTTCTGCTTGGCGCCCATGGGTCTGCCGCCGCAGATCTGCGAAGAGGACCTGGTAGCGTGAGCCGCTCGACCGGCGGAATCGTGGACCGGGCAGGATGTGCGGATAGATACCTCCGCCACCTGACCGACGACATCCTGGCGTTCTGGATACGGCACGCGCCAGATGCGGTCCACGGAGGGTTCCACGGGCAGCTCGACCGTCGAGGGCACCCCGTCGCATCGCGTCCCAAGAGCCTGGTGCAGCACGCCAGGTTCCTTTGGTCCTTCTCATCCGCCTACCGGCTGGACCCCCGGCCAGCCTACCGCGAGATGGCAGACCGCGCGCTCAGCTTCCTCCTCGAACGTTTCCATGATCCAAGAAGGATGGGCTGGTTTTGGCTGGTGGCACCCAATGGACGCCCTCTGGATCGCCAGAAACACCTATACGGCCAGGCCTTCGCAATTCACGGCCTAAGCGAGTACACCCTGGCCTTTGGCGGCGGCGAGGCTCTCACGCTGGCCCGCGACACCTTTGATGCAGTCGACCATCACGGACACGACAGTGAGCACGGTGGATATCGGCAATCCTTTTCGCTGGACTGGAGCCCTACCCCTGGGCGCCGGCATCTGGGAGCCATGGGCCACCAGAAGACGACCAACACCCACATCCACCTTCTGGAGTCCCTTGCCACCCTCTACCGCGTTTCACAGGACGTGCGAGTCGGAACCCGACTACGGGAGCTGATCGACCTATTCACCACCACCATCTTCGACCGCTCCAGAGGCTGCACCCACGAGATCTTCGAACGTGACTGGACCCCTAGCCGGTCCACCAAGTCCTTCGGGCATGACATCGAGACGTCTTGGCTCTTGACCGATGCCTGTGAATCCGTCGGCATCCGCGATGCGAGCTCATACCGTGAGGTGTCCCTCCTGCTAGCCCGGACCGCGGCAAGGATGGGTCTCGATCCAAGAGATGGGGGCATCTTCCACGGAGCTAACCCGGCAGGTCGGGTCACGGACCGCCGCAAGGTGTGGTGGGTGCAGGCAGACGCCCTTGTGGGCTTTCTCAACGCCTACGCTCTCAGCGGCCATGATGGCTTCCTGGACACGTTCCTCGGCGTCGAGCGCTGGGTCTTTGCTCGTCAGGTGGACACGCAGTATGGCGAGTGGCACCACACCGTGGGACCCTGGGGACGAATCCGCGGCGCAAAAGCGAGCATCTGGAAGACCCCCTACCACACCGTCCGGGCCTGTATCGAGCTGGTTCGCAGGTGCAGGCGCCTCGCGCATCCAGCGGCCTGAGCTAAGGCCCCCGCCAGCCGTTGACAGGATTGGGATACCGGCCAATCGCATCACGGTGGGATCCGGCCACTACCCTGTGCTACTACGGAACTCGTTATTTCGAGGCGCCTGCCCTGAGCCTGGTCGAAGGGACCGCAGGGAGTCGCCTGTGGTGAGCGGCTCAGCTGTGCTGAGCTTGCCGAACCAAGAAACCTCGCTTGTCGCGACCGGGACATTCCTCCGCTTCGCTCCGGTCGGAATGACGGCCGGGCTGGACTATGGCTGAACTCGAAAGGCGGCGTGATCTTCTCTCTCTTGTTAAACGCAGGGCTTGATGTATAATCGTTCTGTCGTCCAGGACCCACCGGGTTGGCAGTGCTCCAACCCACCACACTACCTAAGGAGGAACTGACTGTGAATGCGCACGAGGTGGACTACAAGATCTTCGGTGACGACCTCCAGTTCGTGGAGGTCGAACTCGACCCGGGCGAGACCGTCATCGCGGAGGCCGGGATGATGATGTACATGGAGGATGGCATCGGGTTCGAGACCAAGATGGGAGACGGCTCCAAGCCCGAGGCGGGCTTCTTCGACAAGCTCGTGAGCGCAGGGAAGCGCGTCCTGACCCGAGAGTCGATCTTCATGACCCACTTCACCAGCACTGCAGCCGCCGGCAAGAAGCACGTGGCCTTTGGAGCGCCCTACCCCGGCAGGATCATGGCCATCGACCTCGATGAGGCCAACGGCGAGTTGATCTGCCAGAAGGACTCCTTCCTCGCCGCTGCCCTGGGCACCGAGCTCAGCATTGCCTTCAACAAGCGAATCGGGGCCGGCCTTTTCGGTGGGGAGGGTTTCATCCTTCAGCGGTTGCGGGGCGACGGAATGGTCTTTGTCCACGCGGGCGGGACCATCATCGAGAGGCGCCTCGACAACGAGAAGATCATGGTCGACACCGGCTGCATCGTTGCCTTCGAAAACACCATCGACTACGCCATCGAGCAGGCTGGCAATCTCAAATCCATGATCTTCGGTGGTGAGGGCCTCTTCCTGGCCACCCTCCAAGGGACGGGTCGCGTGTGGCTCCAGTCCCTCCCCTTCTCCCGCCTCGCCGATCGGATCCTGGAGAGCGCTCCCTCGGCGGGCGGTAGGCAGGTGGATGAAGGCTCGATCATCGGCGGGGCGGTCAAGTTCCTTCAGCAGTAGCCGAGCCCTGCTGACAGAGCCTGCCCGAAGCCCGGGCTAGCCGCATGCCGTTCGGGGGCAGGCCTTGCGAGAATGCCGCACCGCTTCGCCTCCTAGGGCGCCACGGCCGATGGGGAGAGGCGGTGCGGTCTTCGGGCGGGGGCTCGTCATCAGCTTTGTCTCCCTGGGAACGACCCCTTACCGGCGTGCGGGCTGGCCTGCGGTAGACGACCGCGATCTCTTCGACCTTCTGCGCGAAATGGTTGTAGTCTTCGAGGGCCTTGATACCTGCGGCGGCATGGCCCGGAGGGATATGGAGGCATAGGTCATCGGCATCGCGAAAGCCGTGGAGGACGCGCACGTGCATGCCCGTGGGGGGAGGTGCTCCATCTGGGTGACCTGATGCTCGCCTGGGGCATCCCCATCGTTGAACCCGTGGGTGGGCACGCCATCTTTCTGGACGCCAAGGCGTCCTATCCGCACATCCGCCAGGATCATTGCCCGGCACAGGTTCCGACGGCTCAACTCTTCCTGGATTCGGGGATTCGCGGGATGGAACGGGGCCTCGTCAGTGCCGGCCGCGACCAAGAGACCGGCGACCATCGCTGTCCGGCCCTAGAACTCACACGCCTCGCGATCCCTCGTCGGTCTACACCCCGGCGCACCTGGACGTGGTCGTCGAGGCCACCAAGCACGTGTATGACTCCCGGGACCAGGCCCCGGGGCCTTAGGATGGTCCACGAACCCAAGCATCTGCAGTTCTTCCAGGCCTGCTTCGAAGCAGTGGAATGGGGCGGCCAAGACCCGCCAGCGGAATGGGCTGGGTGTCGGTAGGGCTGACACGTGACCACGCCCATACTAAGAACCAAGC
>JASFVG010000155.1:0-10157 GCA_050049955.1 Anaerolineae bacterium
GAATGCTCGGCTGTTCGCACATGCCCGCCAGCGCGCAGATCGTGAGCGGTTGGTCAGCGAGGTGGCTGCAGGTATGCGAGGGACCTTGGATCTGGAGACGGTACTCAAGACGGCCGCCTATGGCATCCGGCGGGCGATGGACTTACCGGCGGTGACGGTACGGCTAGCAGAGGGTGACGGGGAAGGTATGCAATGAGAAAAGGTGAGGGGTACTCGCCGCGCCTGCAACTTCGCGAGATCTCTCGAGAACCGGCAGAGGACGTGTCGCCGGTCCGGGCGCTAGAGTAGCGTTGGCCCTCGTGAAACGCTGGGAATGCAGTCGCCAGCCGTGTCCGCAGCCAGGAGAGGATCATGCTCATGTTGACCATTGCGAAGTCTACTATGCCATCTGCCATTGATGAGAAGCGGAGGCCGAGCACCCTGTTCGATGTCCGTTCCATTAGGGGTCGGTTACTGCTAGCCTCGGTCGCCACCATCCTGCTCACGGCGTTGGCAATCACCGTAGCCTCAGTCGTGATCAGCTTGCGAAACGGTCGGCGGGAGGCCGTCGATCGGCTTGAGCTGGTGGCTGAGCTCAAGGGAGTCGAGATCGATGAGTGGGTCAGGGAAGTGAACAGCGCGCTCTCACGGCCCTTGCAGCAGGCTCCTGACAACCCAATCGTCGAGCCGGAACTGACCGGTGTGGTGACCGCCCTCCTTGACAGCGCTCCCGGTTCTGAGGCGCACAGCGATGCCTACGATCTATTAGCATACAATCTCAGCCTGTGGCTGCGACAGGCCGAGCAGTTCGAGGCGATTTTCCTCGTGAGCCGGGACGGAGAGGTCCTCGTCTCCACCGATCCTTCGATGGAGGGAGAAACGCTGGCGGACCAGACCTACTTCCAAATCGGGACCACTGGCTCCTATCTCGCCCCTGCCACATACTCTCAATCGCTGGGTCGGTCGACCACCTACGGGTCTCGGCCGGTGCTGGGTGAGGCTGGGCGCCTACTAGGCGTCCTCGCCGGCAGCGTTGATGCATCGACACTGGACAGGGTGATGCGCCTAAGAGAGCAGGCAAGCCTCGGGGACACGGGCGAGGCCTACCTTGTCAGCGCCGATCGCACCATGCTGACCGATTCCAGGTTCGCTGAGGCGGGAACCTCGGTGGATACCCGCGGCGTTGCGGCAGCGATAGCAGCGGGTGAGCCTGAGGAGGGGGCAGGGAGATACGACGTGGTATCAACGGCGGCGATCGGCGGGAGCGGATCGTATGCTAACTATGACAGCACACCTGTGCTGGGCGTGTATCGATGGCTGCCTGATATGGAGATAGCGCTGATAGTCGAACAAAGCCGAGCCGAGGTCTTCCTCGCGGTGTACGGTGCGGTGATCCTCAACGCGGCAGTCGCCCTTGTATCGGCACTGGTTGCAGGAGCGATATCGTTGTCTATCGCGCGTGGCATCAGCAACCGGCTGGGCGGGCTGGTCGAAGCAGCTTCGGAGATCGCATCGGGCAGCTTGGAGCGCACGGCTCCGGTGGGACGGAGAGATGAGATCGGTTCCCTGGCTGAGGCGTTCAACACGATGACGGCTCGGCTGCGCGGCTTGATTGGCAGCCTGGAGGACCGTGTGGCAGAGCGCACCTCCGACCTCGAGGAGCGATCCGCCTACCTGGAGGCATCGGCTGAGGTGGCGCGGGCGGCATCCTCGATCCTCGACGCCTCCGACCTGATCCAGGCAGCTGTCAATCTGGTCCAAGACCGTTTTGGCCTGTACTACGCCGGCCTATTCCTCGTCGGCGAGACGGGCGAGTGGGCCGAACTTCGGGCGGGCACAGGCGTGGCGGGGCAGCAGATGTTGGCGGAGGGCCACAGGCTGGCGGTCGGCGGTGAGTCGATGATCGGGCAGTGCGTGGCACGGGGCGAGGCGCGTATCGCGCTGGACGTCGGCGAGGAAGCTGTGCGATTCGATAACCCCCTTCTTCCAGACACTCGCTCTGAGGCTGCGTTGCCCTTGCGGTCTCGCGGACGGGTGCTGGGTGCGATGACGATCCAGAGCACTCAGCCAGCCGCCTTCGATGAGGACGCGATCACCGTGTTGCAGACGATGGCCGAGCAAGTGGCTGTGGCGCTCGACAATGCCTATCTAATTGCCGAATCCCAGAGCGCCACGGAGGCGGCACGTCGCGCCTCCGGTCAGGCCAGCCGCCGGGCATGGACCCAGTTGCTTCGCGCAAATCCCGTGGGGGGCTACTATTGCGACGCTCGCGGCGTCATGCCGGCAGAGAGTGCCTGGCGCCCGGCAATGAGGCAGGCCGTCCGGGAAGGTCGAGTGGTCCAAGCTAGGCCGGAGGACGCTGCAGATGGAAGCGGGGCCAGACAGCCATTGGCTGTGCCAATCCTGGTGGCTGGCAAGGTGATCGGGGTGCTTGATACGTACAAACCGAGGGATGCCGGCCCGTGGACGGAAGACGAGATTGGCACACTAGAGTCTTTGGTCGCTCAGCTGGGCATGTCTTTGGAGAGCGCGCGGCTCTATGAGGAGACGCAGCGCCGGGCCGCGCGAGAGGAGTTGGTCGGCGACATAGCTGCACGTCTGCGGGCTTCGATGGATCCTGACGCGATACTCAAGACCACGGTGCGCGAGCTGGGCCAAGCACTTGGTGCGGAACTGGCGAGCGTCGAGATAGGCATCTCGTCAGACGATGGCGGGCCGTATGCTGCTACTGCGACCCCATCCAGCCGTCCTGGGCCGATGAGAACAGGGGCTGCAAGGGACGGCAGCCGCGGGGCAGTATTCACGGTCCAGGAGGGGGAGTAGCCCATGGCGAAGTCTAGCGCTCAGCAAGTCGTGCGCGAGCGGCAAACCATCCGGACCCGTCTGCTTCTGCTGCTGATGGGATTGACGACTGCTGCTGTGCTTGCCGTAGGCTACTTGGGCATACGGTCGGTACAGAGCATCGGAAGCAGCGCACGTCAGACGAGCGCCGGTGCGCTGCGCGCTCAGGCTGAGGAGTACCTACGACGGGCGACCACCGGCGATGTGCAGAAGAACGATCTGGAACTAGCTGCGGTGGCGAGCGACGCGATGAAGGTGGCCCAGTTTGCCGGCGAGGTTTTCGAGAACCCGGATACGTTCGCAGGCAGCGCGTACTGGCGAGCCGAAGACCATATGTTCGTCGCACCAGATGGACAGTATATGAATGGCGAAGAGGACACGAGCAGTGCCTTTGTGCCGAGCTACGTGGCTGTCGACGAGGAGATTGACAGGCTCCTAGAGCTCGGTGCGTACCTCGACCTGGTCTTTGCCCCGACCCACGAAAGCAACCCGAACACGGTAGCAATCTACATGGGAACCGAGCAGGACACCACGCAATACTACCCAAACATCAGTCTCGGGAGTCTGGTGCCGCCGGATTTCAGGGTCACCGAGCGACCCTGGTACGTTAGCGCTGCCCCCGGGAACAACCCCGAGCGAGAGGTGGTTTGGTCCCCGGTCTATGCAGATGCCACCGGCCAGGGCCTTATGGTGACGGCAGCCGCTCCCGTATACGCTCAAGATGAGTTCGTGGGCGCCGTGGGTATCGACGTTACACTGCTGGATCTCACCGCCAGTGTCGAGAAAGCGCGACTGCTCGGCAGTGGCTATGGCTTCCTCATTGACGACGCAGGGGTTGCCATTGCCATGCCGGAGCAGGGCTATCGCGACATCCTGGGGCGAGAACCGGAACCGGACGAGGTCGGCGCCGATGTAGGCGGAAGCGACACACAGTTTGCACCGATCCTGGCTGACATGATGGCCGGGGCCGAGGGATTCGACACCCTGCGGCTTGGTGACAAGGAGCTGTTCGTGGCCTACGCCCCGCTTGAGACGACCGGCTGGAGCCTCGCAAACGTGGTAGAGACGAGCTCGGTGCTACAGGCTCTGGCATCACTGGAGACGGACTTGGAACGCTCGACCCGTACCCTGGTGCGGACAAGGGTGCTGCCGCTGGGGTTGGCTATTCTGGCCATTGTCGGCATCGCGGGCGTCGTCACATCTCGCCGCATAACCAACCCAATCCAGGAGATGGTTGTGGCGGCCCGACAGATCGGTGCAGGAGAATGGGAAGTGCCACTTCCTCGACAAAGGAATGACGAGATAGGCGTGTTGGCTGACGCCTTTGGGCAGATGACTGAACGGCTGCGGCAAGTATACGCGGAACTGGAGGACCGGGTGACCGCCCAGACGCGGGATCTCCGTGAGAGAGCCATTCAGCTCGAGACCTCAGCTCAGGTGGCCCGGGAGGCGGCGGCGATCCAGGAGGTGGATCAGCTGCTGGACAATACCGTGGACCTCATCTCTGACCGGTTTGGCTTCTATCACGCGGGCATCTTCCTGCTCGACGAGCGAGGCGAGTACGCTGTGCTGAGGGCTGCCTCTTCTGAGGGCGGTCAGCGGATGCTCTCCAGGCAGCATAGCTTGAAGGTAGGCGAGGTAGGTATCGTAGGCTACGTCGCCGGCGCGGCGAAGCCCCGCATTGCGCTGGACGTGGGTGAAGACGCCGTGTTCTTCGACAACCCGGATCTGCCCAATACACGCTCGGAGATGGCACTGCCGCTTGTGGCACGAGGCCGGCTCATTGGTGTACTGGACGTGCAGTCCGTCGAGGCGGAGGCGTTTGATGATGCCGACGTAGCGGTGCTGCAGACCATGGCAGATCAGGTGGCACTGGCTATCGAGAACGCCCGTCTGCTGCGCGAGGCCGAGGAACGTGTTGAGGAGATTCAAGCCCTGCTGGGCCGTCAGAGCCGAGAGGGCTGGGGGAGGATGGCAGAAGCTCAGCCGGGATGGGGCTACGCATATGACGGGGCGAGAGTATTCGCCCGGACAGAGGACACCAGTCTCCCATTTGTGGTCGACGACGAGGGGACTGGGGTGAAGACTCCGCTTCGAGTGCGCGGCACGACCATCGGCGAAGTGAGGCTCAGGTTGGGCGATCGTTCACCAACCCCCGATGAAGAAGCACTGATCCAGGAAGTTGTGGAGCAGGCGAGTCAGGCGCTGGAGAGCGCGCGGCTCTTCCAGGAGACACAGAGGGCGCTGAGTGAGGCGGACATCCTCTACCGCGCCAGTGAGGCGATCGGGTCCGCAGACTCACCCTCAGGGCTACTAAAAGCCATCACCGGCAACGTGCTGGCGCCCCAGATCGATCGGTGCATCCTGGGCCTTGTCGACCCGGCCAGCGCCCTGGATGCTCCTGCTGTGGTTGTCGAGGCCGCGTGGGAACGAGGGACCGACGAGCCAAGCGGCCTGGGCGAACGGTGGAGCGCGCAGGACCACCGTGGTGCGCACCGGATTCCGATTCTTGCCGACTTGCTGAGCCCACCGAGCCCGGAGACGGGTCCCAAGTCTCCGTGCGTCTTCTCCGACGTTTCGACGTCTTCAGCGCTGGATGATGTCTCTCGCCGCGTGTTGGGTGAGAGCATGGGCGTGAAGTCGGCGGTTGCCATCCCGCTTGTGGCCGGGCAGCGAACGCTAGGTCTGCTTCTCATTGAGTCTCTGGATCAACCCTACGCTTTCAGCGGACGAGAAGTCCGTCGCTACGAGACCCTGGCCGATCAGGCCGCCGTTGCCCTGGAGGGTATGCGGCTCCTCCAAGAAACGGGACGCCGGGCCGAGCGGGAGCGGTTGACTGCACAGATAAGCTCCCGGGTGTGGGGCTCAGCTGACGTCGACTCGATCCTGCGAACGACGGTCGGCGAACTGGGAAAATCGTTGCAGGCCTCGGACGCCTTGATTGAGCTGGATCTGGGCGACGGTGGCAACCCCCCGCGCGGACAGGAACAAGTGGATGCTGGCCGCCGGATGCAGTCCACAGAGCCTGGCAATGAGGGCGCAAGAGGAAGGCCGGAACCGGGGGAAAGGAGTAGCTGATGTCAACTGCGGGTGATCGGGGACGTCAGCCGGCTGTTCGGAGAAGCATCCGGACACGTCTGCTGCTGCTGCTGTTGCTTCTGACCACTGTCTCAGTGCTGATCGTGGGCTACCTAGCGGTCAGCTCCATCCGCAGCTTTGGAGAGAGTGCGAGAGAGACAAGCGCCGGGGCACTACGTGATCAGGCGGAGGAATCCCTGCGTCAGCTAGCGTTGGG
This sequence comes from Anaerolineae bacterium, assembly GCA_050049955.1. Lineage (GTDB taxonomy): Bacteria > Chloroflexota > Anaerolineae > B4-G1 > B4-G1 > SKLM01. The sequence continues at coordinate 6,116 of JASFVG010000155.1, forward strand.
TGAGGCGCGGAGGGCCAATCTCGTACTGGACAGGGTCCGACTGGACACGCGACACGTGGCTCAGTACGCAGGTCGCGTGTTCAGCAGTCCGGAGGCTTTCGCTGATAGGGCCTATTGGCAGGCGGCAGATCGGATGTTCCGAGGAACCGACGGGCAGTACAAGAATGCACCGACTGATGTCAGCAGTGCTTTCGTGCCCGACTTCGTAGAGGTGGATGAGGCAGTACTCGACGCGCTGGAGCTGGGCGCATACCTGGACTTTGTCTTCGTGCCCACGCTTGAAGGCGACCCGAACTCGGTGGCCGTGTACCTCGGGACGGTGGAGGAAACCACGCAGTACCACCCCAACATCGATCTGGGAGCGGTCGTCCCACCGGATTTCCAGGTGACTGGACGCCCTTGGTACTTGGCCGCCGCCCCAGGCGAGAATCCTGATCGGAACGCGGTGTGGTCACCGGTGTATCTGGACGCAACCGGCTTGGGGTTGCTGCTGACGGCTTCCTCTCCCGTATACGCGGGCGACGAATTCGTGGGGGTAGTCGGGATTGACGTCACGCTCGACAGCATTGCCGCCAGTATTGAGGAGGCGCGCGTCCTCGGGGGCGGCTACGCCTTCCTCCTTGACGGAGAAGGGCGGGCTATCGCCTTGCCTGACCAGGGCTACCAGGATGTCCTAGGGCGGCCGCCAGAAGCTGAAGAAGTCTGGCCCGACCTAACGACTACGGAGACGGCGTTTGGCCCGGTACTTGACGCCATGGTTGCAGGCTCGACGGGATTTGATCTTGTAGAGACCGGAGGAAGAGGGCTGTTTGTCGCCTATGCCCCGCTGGAGACCGCAGGCTGGAGCTTGGCCACCGTTGCGGAGCAGGACGCCGTCCTGCAGGCCATGGCTCCACTGCAGACAGCCCTGGAGGAATCGACGCAATCCCTGGTGTTGACACGGATTCTGCCAGCCGGTGGCGCGATCCTGGTTGCAATGGCGGTCATAGGCCTGCTCCTATCCCGCCGTCTCACAGACCCTATTCAGGAAGTTGTGGCAGCGGCGCAACGGATCGGTGCTGGGGAATGGGATGTCTCGCTGCCAGAAGCCGGCGATGACGAGATTGGTGTTCTGGCCCACACGTTCAACCAGATGACTAGACAGCTCCGTGATATCTACGCCAATCTAGAGCAGCGGGTCACGCAAAGGACGGCCGATCTGGAGCGCCGCGCGGTTCAACTGGAGGCCGCTGCGGCTGTGGCTCGTGATGCCACGACCATCCGCGACGTGGGACAGCTGCTGCTTGAAACGGTCAATCTCATCTCCGAGAGGTTTGGGTTCTACCATGCCGGCATCTTCCTGCTGGACGAGGCAAGGCGATATGCTGTGCTGGAAGCGGCCTCGTCCCAGGGCGGACGGCGGATGCTCGAACGGGGACACAGGCTAGAGGTGGGCCGAGTCGGGATTGTCGGCTATGTTGCCAGCTTCGGGGAGCCGCGGATCGCGCTCGATGTAGGCGAGGACGCTGTCTTCTTCGAGAACCCCGACCTCCCCAATACCCGGTCGGAGATGGCGGTACCGCTGACCCTTCGAGGCGAGATTCTAGGTGTTCTCGACGTGCAGTCCCTTGAAGGGAATGCGTTCACCGATGAGGACGTAGAGGTACTGCAGACGCTGGCGGACCAGGTGGCGGTCGCCATCGAGAACGCTCGACTGGTTGAGGAGAGCCGGCGTACATTGCGTCAACTGGAGAGGTTGTACGGCCAGCAAGCTCGCCAAGCGTGGCAGGAACAGGCAGCCAGACGCGCCGCGTACCGCTACACTGGTGCAGGGGTGGAGCCGGTGTCCGCCGTCGAAGCAGGCGAGGAGCGGAGATTCGCTGAACGTGGTGATCCGTCCTCAGGAGATGAGTGGGACGGGGATGGCCGCCGGCTGGCTGCCACCATCCGTTTGTGGGGCCAGGATATCGGCTCTATCGTACTGCGCCGAGATCCCGACATGGAGCCGTGGTCAGCCGAGGAAGCCGCGCTCGTGGAGGAGGTAAGCGCACAGGTCGCAATGGCCTTGGAGAACGCTCGTCTTCTGGAGGACACACAGCGCCGGGCGGCCCGAGAGCGGTTGGTTGCGGACATCACGGCCAAGATTCGCGCCTCGTCGGATGTGGAGACGATCATGCGAACGGCCGTTCGGGAGCTGGGGAGAGCGATGGATGCAGACAGAGCTCGGGTGCAGCTGGCTGCGGACCACACGGCTCGGACAGAGAATCAGTAGCTGGAGCAGACGGACTGGGAGGATTCTGCTGGGAAGAGGGTCCCTCCTCCAGGTCCAGAGTACAACATCGATCTGATGGGAGTGCAGTTCAAGGAGTGCGTCGCAGGTCAGGTTCCAAAACGAACGAGTGGAGCGTGGTCGCCCCTGCGGTACGACGCGCTGCGGTGCTTTGTACGTACCCGATTCGACTTCGAGGCCGACATCGCAGCGTGCTACGAGCCAATAGGCCCGCGACTGGTGGCGCTTCGTGAAGACTAGAGAGGATGATGTTCATGATGTCTACTAGACCATCTACCCCAAAGAAGAAGCGGCAGACCAACCGTTCCCTCGCTATCGGTAGCATTCGTGGTCGGCTACTCTTGGCCTCCGTTGTCACTATCTTTTTGACAGCGATGGTTATCAGCGTAGCCTCCGTCGCAATCAGCCTGCGGAATGGACGGCGGGAGGCCGTCGAGCGCCTCGAGTTGGTGGCGGAACTCAAGGGGGTTGAGATCGACGAGTGGGTGAGGCAGGTAAGTAGTACGCTCGCTCGACCCTTGCAGCAGGCTCCTGAGAGTAGCATTGTGGATACTGAGCTATCCGACGTCGTCACCACGTTCCTGGACAACCCTGCCGGTTCGGAAGCTCGCACGAATGCCTACGAATCCCTCGCCTATAATCTTGGACTGTGGCTGCAGCAGGTAGATCAATACGAGGTCATCTTAGTGATGGATCGGGATGGACAGGTTCTGGCCTCGACCGACCCTCTGATGGAGGGTCAATTCCTGGCTGACGACCCGCTATTCCAGGAGGGCACGCTGGGGTCATACCTGGCGCCTCTGTCCTACTCCCAACCGCAGGGTCGCGCCACCACCTTCACATCTCGGCCGATCTACGGTGAGTTTGGGCGACTGCTTGGCGTCGTGGCTGCCACGGTCGACGCTTCAACCCTGGATAGGGTGATGCGGCTAAGGGAGCGCGCTAGCCTGGGGGAATCGGGCGAAAGCTACCTCGTCGGCGCCGATCGCAGTATGGTGACCAATTCCCGGTTCGCGGAGGCGGGGACCACAGTCGATACCCGGGGCGTCGCTGCAGCCATCGAAGCAGGCCAGCCTGAAGAGGGAGCCGGCAGGTATGACGTGGCCGCGACGGAGATGGTGGGGAGCGGTTCCTATAGGAACTATGGAAACACTCGGGTGATTGGCGTGTATCGTTGGATCCCTGATATGCAGTCGGCGCTGATGGTCGAGCAGAGTCGGGCCGAAGTCTTCAGGGCAATCTACGGCGCGGTGCTCCTCAACGGCATTGTAGCACTGATCTCAGCACTGCTCGCAGGTGCGATCTCTTTGTCCATGGCTCGAGGTATCAGCGACCGACTGGCGGGGTTGGTAGAAGCAGCCTCAGAGATCGCTGCGGGTAATCTGGAACGCACAGCCCAAGTGGGGCGCCGCGACGAGATTGGAACCCTGGCGGAGGCATTCAATACGATGACGGCGCGCCTGCGCGGCCTGATCGGCAGTCTGGAGCAGCGGGTAGAGGAACGCACACGGGATCTCCAGCGGCGCGCCCGACAGATTGAGGCCGCAGCGGAGGTGGCCCGCGACGCCACGGCCATTCGAGATGTGGACACGCTGCTGAACGAGACCGTGGATCTGGTCTCAGAGCGGTTCGGCTTCTACCACGCTGGCATCTTCCTGGTGGATGACCCTGGGGAATTTGCGGTACTGAGGGCTGCGTCGTCGGAGGGCGGACAGGGGATGCTGGAGCGCGGACATAGGCTACGGGTGGGTCAGGTCGGCATCGTGGGCTACG
>JASFVG010000156.1:0-10110 GCA_050049955.1 Anaerolineae bacterium
TAAGCGCAGATGATGATGGATAGCAGCTTCCCTTTTTCACTCATAGTCGATCGAAGAAATCCGAGAATGCCTCCAGAATGTAGGCAATGCGAGCGTCGTCGAGACCAGGATAGACGCCGATGAAAAACGAGGACCGGAGGACCCGGTCGGCGTTGGGCAGATGGCCCACAATGCGGTGTTTGATGCCGCGGTAGCCAGGCTGCCGCACGAGGTTGCCGGCAAGGAGCAGGCGTGTCTCGATGTTCCTCTCCTCCAGGAACGTGACGAGGTCACGCCGCGAGAACGGGATATCCGGCTGGACTGTGAGAGGAAAGGCAAACCACGCGGGGTCCGCGCGGCGGCTCCAAGTTGGGAGCAGTAGGTGGTCCTGGTAGGGTCTCAAACCCTCATACAGCCGCCGGAAGTTCTCCTTGCGACCCGCAATGAAGCCGGGCAGCTTCTCCAATTGCGCCAGTCCGATGGCTGCTTGCACGTCCGTCATCTTCATGTTGTAGCCGATCTCGACGTAGATGTAGCGATGATCGTAGGGCTCATCCAGACCTGGGATCCGCCACTCGAACCGATGACCACAGGCCCCTTCCGGAGGGCTATCGTGCACGCACCGACAGTCGCGCCCCCAATCGCGCAGGCTGCATGCGATACGGCCGAGCCGAACGTGACTGGTGACCACCGCACCGCCCTCCCCCGTGGTCATATGGTGGGATGGGTAGAAGCTGAGAGTCGCCATATCCCCAAACGTCCCTAGCAGCTGCCCGTCATACGTGGATCCGAGCGCCTCACAGGTATCCTCAATAACGTACAGTCCATGCTCCTCGGCGAACTCGAGCACGTTAGCCATGTCAACCGGATTACCCAACACGTGCGCGAGCACGATGGCTCGCGTGCGGTCTGAAAGGGCCCTGTCGAGCTGTTCGGTGTCCAGGTTGTACGATCCCAGCTGGCAGTCGACGAACACCGGCACCAGCCGGTTCTGCACAAGGGGAGCCACGGTAGTAGGGAAACCCACCGCCGCCGTGATCACCTCGTCACCAGGCACCAGCGGGCGCTCCAAACGCTCTGACCGAAGGGCTGAAACAGCGAGGAGGTTGGCCGACGAGCCGGAGTTGACTGCCAACGCGCGAGAGACACCCAAATAGCCAGCAAGCCCTTGCTCGAACGCCTCGGTGCGAGGACCAGTGGTTAGCCAGAAGTCAAGGACCGCATCCGCGGCCCCTATTAGCTCTTGCTCGTCGTAGACACGGCCAGCGTAATGAACGCGGGTGCGTCCGGGAACAAAAGTGCGATCTTCGTGGGCCATGCGATAGTACTCCGCCACCTGCTTCAGAATCTGGTTGCGCAGCACCCCGGCGTCGCTGGTCTCGGGCATTGTCGCTACACTCCTTGGACCTGGTAACTCTCAATCGTCGCCCATAACCCCGTCTCAAGCGGGGTAGTGGCACGCCACTTGGTGAGTTGGTACGTGCGTTCTGCATCGGCAATGAGGGACATTGCTTCGCCCGGGCGATGGTTCAGGGCGCCGGGACGGAGTTGCCCTGTTGCATCCGTCATCTGCCAGATTCGTTCAACAACGCGGCGGATCGCGTGTCCTGTGCCAGTCCCCAGATCGAGACTTGTCCCCTCAATCTCGCGTGCCTCAGCGGCGGCAAGTAAACCGTCCACAAGGTCTTGAACATAGACGAAGTCGCGCCGTTGTTGGCCCGGCGTCATCGCGAAGTCCTCCCCCGCGAGCGCCGCGCGGATAGCTGCTGGGACTAGGGCCCGGGGCGGCTGTCCTGGACCATAGACCTGGAATGGCCGCGCGGTGACAACCGGTAGTCCTGAGGCACGCCAATACATGCGCCCAAAGGCCCAGGCTGCGATCTTAGAGGCAGTATACGCGTTGTAGGGGTCCAACCCCTCGAGTGCCTCGCGTTGGCCGTACTCGTGGCAGGTGCCGACTAGGACGATGCGAATGACCTCGCGGCCCTGGAGTGCCTCCAGCAGGCTGACGACGCCACCCGCGTTGACGAGCAGCGCCGTCATCGGATCCTTGGGGGGAGACGTGACTCCCACAGCGGCAAGGGAGAATACGATATCTGGAGCTGCTTCGTCAACCGCGCGCTGGACCGCTCTCGCGTCGCGGACGTCGAAAACCAGCGGGCAGGGTGGAACTCGCCAGGTTCGGGAATCGACCGCGAACTCATCAGCCGGCAGCGTGCCGGCGTAGACGCGTGCACCCAGGTCGGACAAGCGACCAACCAGGCGCCATCCAATGAACCCGGTGCTCCCAGTGACGAGAACCCGCTTGTCCGTCCAATCCATCCAGCCTCGCAGAGCCGGTCCAATAGCACGCCAGACTAGCGTGCAAGGAAGTCCTGATACCAGACCATCGTCTCTCTCAGCCCTTCCCGCAGGGAGTACTGGGGTTGCCAACCGAGGATGCGCTTGGCCTTGCGACTATCGAGGTACTGGGCCGCTATCTCATTGTGGGCCTCTCCCAGTACCAGCGGCTCCAGCATCGGCTTATCAGATACATCAATGATAGCTTGAACAACCTCCATCACGGACTTGGGATCGTCCATACCGAAGTTGAATGCCTCTCCCTTGACACCCGGCGAGTCCAAGCACTCGGCCATCCTCAGGTAGGCAGCGACCGCGTCCTGAACGTAGAGGAAGTCGCGGGTCAGTGTCCCGTCAGAGCGGATAATCGGACGTTGGCCGCGGATAACGCTCCGAATGGTCCCCGGGATCAGGCGGCTCCAGTTGAGGTCCCCGCCTCCGTACATATTGGCGCATCGCGTTACGGCAACTGGAAGGTCGTAGGTGGCAGCGTACGCCAAGGCGATTCGATCGGCGCAGGCTTTCGATACATCGTACGGGTAGTGTCCCAGAAGCCGGGCATCCTCGGTGTAGGGTAGCTCCTCGTGGACGCCGTAAGCCTTGTCGCTTGAGGCCACCACGATTCGGGTCACCTTCGAGGCGTGTCGGGCAGCCTCCAACACCGTCCACGTGCCCTTGATGTTTGTCTCAAACGTGGATAGCGGCGCTCGGTTGGCGATGGTGACGATAGTCTGGGCGGCGAGGTGAAACACCACATCGATCTCGTACTCGTTCAGCGCCCTCTCGACAAGCTCACGGTCCGTGACATCTCCACGCACCCTCATGATACGCCGGTGATACCCGGATCGACGCAGATGTGAGAACGGCACCTCGTCGCGCACTAGGCCGGTAACGATGGCACCGGCGTCAATCAGGGCAATGGTCAGCCAGGAGCCCAGCATTCCCGCGCAGCCGGTGACGAGGACGGGGCGATCTAGCCAGAAGGAACCTGGGCTCACGGGTAGGGCTTGTCTCAATTCCACGTCTTCCACGGTGCTCCCTCGCGCCATAGGGCGTCCATCTCCTTTGCATCCTTGAACGTGTCCATCGCCCTCCAGAAGCCTGTGTGCTCGTAGACCACCAGCTCACCGTCAGCCGCCAGGCGCTGGAGTGGTTCTCTCTCGAGTATCACGTCGTCCCCAGCTCCGAGATAGTCGACGATCTCCGGCTCGAAGACGAAGAAACCACCGTTGATCAATGAATCCACCAAGGGCTTCTCCTCGAACTCGGTAACAACGCCGCGATCATCGGTCCGCAAAACGCCAAAGCGCGAGAAGGAGCTTACGCCGGTAACCGTGGCAACCCGCCCCTTCCGCCGGTGAAACGCCAGGAGGCGACGCAGGTCTATGTCGGCCACACCATCACCGTAGGTAGCGAAGAACGTGCTCTCCCTGACATAGGAAACAACTTTGCGGATCCGCGAACCAGTCTGGGTGTGCAGACCTGTGTCGACGAAAGTGATGCCCCAGCCCGCCTCAGGGCTGGGACCATGGTAGGAGACGCTGGGCTCCCCATCGAGTCGGAGGGTAAGGTCCCGGCTCATGAAGTTGTAGTCGAGAAAGTACCGCTTGATGTCCCCCCCCCGGTACCCCAGTGCCAGGACGAAGTCTGAGAACCCCTGAGCAGCGAAGATCTTCATCACGTGCCAGAGGACGGGGCGGTTGCCGACGCTGACCAGCACCTTCGGCGTCTCGTCACCCATACGGATGCCCTGACCACCACAGAGGATGACCACGGACAGGCCTGAGTCAGCGCTCACTGCTTGCCTCCGTTGAAGCCCCAACCATCTTGCGCAGACTCATCGCAAATGGGGGATAGGCAACACCGTTCTCGGTCACAATGCCGGTCACGGCCCGATGCGGCGTGACGTCGAAAGCCGGATTCGATACGGTCACACCCTCGGGGGCCATCGGCTGCCCTTGGTAGGCAACTCCAAGCACCTCCTCTGCCGGGCGTTCCTCGATTGGAATCTGGTCTCCGGTTGGAAGCGACAGATCCACTGTGGACGTGGGCACACATGGGTAGAAAGGAATGCCGTTGTCCCGCGCTGCAAGAGCCAGTTTGTAGGTCCCTATCTTGTTGGCCACGTCGCCGTTGGCAGCCACGCGGTCGGCCCCGACAAGTACGATATCAACTAGCCCTCTGCGCATGAAATGCCCGGCCGCGTTGTCCGCGATGAGCGTGAAGGGGATTCCTAGTCGCTGCAACTCCCACGCGGTCAGCCGTGCCCCTTGGAGTCTAGGTCGCGTTTCGTCCACCAGAACGTGGACATCCTTGCCCTGCTCGTATGCCGTGCGAATGACTCCCAGCGCGGTACCGTAGTCAACGGTTGCCAATGCTCCCGTATTGCAGTGGTGCAGCACTGTGTCGCCGTCCTGCACCAGGGTCGCCCCATGCCGCCCTAACCGTTTGTTGATCTCAACGTCCTCATCGGCCAGGGCCTGCGCCTCCTCAAGGAGAGCACCGCGCGTCGCCCGATGCTCGCTCTCGCTGGCGGCTCGGCGCGCCATACGGGATACGGCCCACGCGAGATTCACCGCCGTAGGCCGGGCAGCAATCAGCGTCTTGGCTGCTTCATCAAGATCAGCGAGCAGCTCATCCCTGCTCCGGGCCTCACTCCGGTGCGCTGCCAACGCCATCCCGAAGGCAGCAGCCGCTCCGATGGCCGGGGCACCTCGAATGGCCATGTCGCGGATAGCGTCGGCAACCTCCATATAGCTCTTACACGTCAGCATTTGAAAGGTCCTCGGCAGGAGCCGCTGATCGATCATCCTCACCGTGTTGTCATGCCATTCGACACTGCGCATCAACCTACCTCCGTCCGGCTACTGCGAGATCTGCTGCTGGTGCTGAGGATTCAGTGTTCCTGGCGCGCCCACCCTTGCCGTCTCGCCACGACGATGCCCTCTTGCGGAGCAAGCTGTGGTTGCGGACGGAGCAATGGTAGCATGTGCAGTCGGGGTTGTCAACCATCTGGGCGTACGAGACACACAACCAAATGCGGCAGCGCTTCGTTACGCTGCCGCATTCGTCGTAGCATAGCTTACTGGGGACGGTGTGAGGAGAGGATCTACGCCCGGGACGTGATGCCCAGGATTTCCGATGTTATCGGCTCAGGCTTCTTCTCCTCCTCGCTGTCGTCTGCATCCACTACCTCCAGCACGCCCTCCGCCTCGGGCACAGCCTCTTCCTCCTCTTCTTCTTCTTCAGCTAGCCTCAAGGGCACACCTTCGAAGGTCTCAATCGGACCATCGGAGGAGGGATTGTTGCCGCGGTATCCGGTCCCTGCAGGAATCAGCTTGCCAATGATCACATTCTCCTTGAGGCCAAGCAGTGGGTCTTCTCGGCCCTCGGCCGCCGCCTCGGTCAGAACGCGAATGGTGTGCTGGAAGGACGCCGCGGAGAGGAAACTCTCCGTATTCAGGGCAGCCTTGGTGATGCCCAGTAGAACTGGAACGGCTGTTGCGGGCCTACCGCCCTGCTCCGCGGTTTCGGTATTGATGTCCTCGAGGTCCAGCCTCCGAATGAGCAATCCCGGCAGCAGGTCGGTGTCTCCCGAGTGGGTGACCCGCACCTTGCTCACCATCTTGCGGAAGATGATCTCAAAGTGCTTGTCGCTGATGTTCACGCCCTGTGATCGATAGACGCGCTGGACTTCTTGGAGCAGGTACTCCTCTGTCGCCTTTCGACCCAGGATTGGCAGAAGGTGGATCGGATTCTTGACACCCTCGACAAGCTGCGTACCGGGCTCAATGGGCTCTCCCTCCTCCACGAGGATGCGTCCGGTCTGAGGGAGCCTGTGCCTCACCTCCCTCCGGTCCTCGTGAATAAGGGTGATGTGCCCGTCGTCCACCACGACCCGGCCGTCTTCCTGGGCTTCGATCTGCTCATCGTCCAGTGAAGCTAGGGGGTCATCAGCTCGCACCTCGTCTCCGTGCTCGACCAGGACCGTCCATCCTTCTTCAATGTCATGCTCGTACGTCTTGGTCTTTGTGTCCACGACAATGACATATCGCTGACCGTCGGTCTTGTGGATGTGGGCTATGCCCCCGATCTCGGATATCGGCGCCTCACCTCTGGGGTTCTTGCGGGCCTCGAAAAGCTCCTCGGCGCGGGGCAGACCAACGGTGATGTCACGGCCCGCCGCGACGCCGCCGCTGTGGAACGTCCTCAGGGTCAGCTGTGTCCCAGGCTCGCCGATCGATTGGGCAGCGATGATACCGACAGCCGCTCCGATCTCGACCATATGACCTCGTCCCAGGTCACGACCGTAGCAGAGCGCACAGATACCGTGTCGCAGCTCACAAGTCAGCGGGGATCGAACCATCACCTCCTCGATACCGATCTCGTCGATGATGTCCATCGCATCCTCATCGATCTCCTCGTCGCGATCGACGATCAACTCCCCGGTCCCCGAATGTGCTATGGGGCTGGCCGCCACTCGGCCGGTCAGGCGTTCGCGCATAGTCTGCCCGCCCAGGTCATCCTTGGCCCGGATCCAGATCCCGGCTTGGGTGCCGCAGTCGTGCGCATTGATGATGATGTCCTGCGCCACATCAACCAGGCGCCGGGTCAGATAGCCAGCATCGGCGGTACGGAGGGCAGTATCGGCCAAGCCCTTTCGCGAACCGTGGGTGCTGATGAAGTACTCCAGCGCCGACAGACCCTCGCGAAGGCTGCTCCGGATAGGTAGCGGGATGATTCGCCCGGACGGATCGGCCATCAGACCACGCATGCCCGCGAGCTGAGAGATCGGTCCATAGCCCCCCTTGGATGCGCCAGACCGTGCCATGACCGATACGGTGCTGCTTTCAGGCTGGGCGTTGGCCACGACATCAGCGACCTTCTCACGTGCTCGCGACCAGAGTTCGACGGTGCGTGTGTACTGCTCCTCTTCAGTCAGCAGACCCCGACGATACTGGCGCTCCACCTCGGCCACGGTCTCCTCCGTGTTCGCCAGGATTTCATCCTTCTCGGATGGGATGACCAGATCGGAGATAGCGATGGTGATCCCAGATCGCGTCGCGTACTGGAATCCCAGATCCTTCAGCCGATCAGCGACCTCTGTGGTCCTCTCACGACCAAGGCGTCGATAGCAGAGGCCTACCAAATCCTGAAGGCCGCCCTTCTCCAGCGGTCGGTTGATGAAGCGGATTTCGTCGGGCAAGACGCCGTTGAGAATGCAGCGCCCCACAGTCGTTTCGACGGGTTCGTCTGGCGCCGGTTTGTCGTCGTAGACCTGCGCAATCAAGACAGGCGTATGGAGATCGACGTGGCCTAGGCCATAGGCAAGCTCGAGTTCCTCCAAGTCTACAAACGGCTTGGGTTTCTCCTCGGCGTAACGAGGGTCCTCCATAGTCAGATAGTAGATGCCCAAGCACATGTCCTTGGTCGGACCCACGAGCGGATGGCCATTCGCCGGCTTCAGCAGGTTGCGGGTGGAGAGCATCAAAGTGCGCGCTTCTTCTACCGATCTCTCGGACAGGGGCACGTGGACGGCCATTTGGTCCCCATCGAAGTCGGCGTTGAAGGCTGCGCAGACCAGCGGGTGGAGCTGGATCGCCTTGCCCTCGATCAGGATCGGTTCAAAGGCCTGGATGCCCAGGCGGTGCAACGTCGGGGCGCGGTTAAGTAGGACCGGCCGATCGCCGATCACTTCTTCCAGGACTTCCCACACCTCCGGTCGCTCGCGCTCGATGAGGCGCTTGGCCGCCTTGACATTGGTGGCGTAGTTGTACTCAACCAGCTTGCTGATCACAAACGGCCGATAAAGCTCGAGCGCCATTGACTTGGGCAGGCCACACTGGTGCATCTTGAGCTTCGGCCCAACGATGATCACAGAACGCCCGGAGTAGTCTACACGCTTGCCCAGTAGATTGCGTCGGAAGCGCCCCTTCTTGCCCTTCAACATGTCGCTGAGAGATTTCAGTTCCCGCCGACCGTGCCGCGAGCGCGCCTTGCCGCGACTGTTGTCGATGAGGCAATCCACAGCCTCCTGGAGCATGCGCTTCTCGTTCCGGACGATCACGTCCGGGGCGCCAAGCTCCAGCAGGCGCTTCAGCCGGTTGTTGCGATTGATCACCCGGCGATAGAGGTCGTTGAGGTCAGAGGTCGCGAAACGTCCACCGTCAAGCTGCACCATCGGGCGCAGATCAGGTGGAATAACCGGAACAACGGTTAAGATGATCCACTCAGGCTTGTTGCCGCTTCTGCGTAGTGCCTCAACGATCCGCAAGCGCCTTCTCGCGCTCTTACGTCGCGTCTTTGAGCCGTCGTGCCGTACCTGGTGCCATAGCTCCTCGGCCAGTCTGTCCAGATCAAGGTTCGAGAGGATCTCGTGAAATGCCTCGGCACCCATCCCGGCCTTGAAGACCTGCCCCCAGCTGGCTCGCAACTCGCGCAGGCGCGGCTCCCCGATACACTGGTACTTGGTGAGGCCCAATAGCTCCTCTCGCTCACTGTCGAGCTGGGTGCGCCACTCGGCCACCTCGTCCTTCGCTTCCTTCTCGATCTGGTCGATCTCGTCCTGCGTGACCGCCCGTCGTTGCTCAAGCTCTTCTTGCAGCGGAGCCAGTTCACCCTCGCGCTGGGCAGCCAACCCGTCCTGGATCTCACTGAGGTGATCCTGGACAGTGGTGTTGAGGGCGGTCAGATGCTCTCGTCCGACCGTTTCGCCCTTCTCAACAATGATCTCACCCGTGGCCTTGAACACAATGGGCGCCCTGATCGTCTTGCCCTGTCGGTTCTCGAGTTTCTTCTGCAACGACTGAGCTTCCTTCACGACCGCCTCAGTCGCATCGTTGAGCTCCTCGTCGAACGCGCCCTGGATCTTGTCGATGCGCTCCTGAATCTTCGCCTCTTCCTCTTCAAGGCGCTCCTCAAGCGCAGCCATTCTCTCCTCGGCCAACGCGTCGCGCCCCTCACTCTTCTCCCGAAAGTCCTCGGCCAGGCGTTGAAGCGCTTTCTGACGTGCGTCTTCGTTGACGTTGATAATGATGTACTTGGCAAAGTACAGGACGCGATCCATGTCTCGCTTCCGGATCCCGATCAGCTTGCTAAGGTGGTTGGGCACACGGCGCGTGTACCATGTATGCGCAGCGGGCGTCGCCAGGTCAATGTGCCCCATCCGTTCGCGGCGAACCGAGGAACGCGTGACCTCGACTCCACACTTGTCACAGACGATACCCTTGTAGCGGATGTTCTTGTACTTGCCGCAGTAGCACTGATAGTCCTTGGTAGGGCCAAAGATGGCCTCGCAGAACAGGCCGTCCTTTTCGGGGCGAAGGCGCCGATAGTTGATCGTTTCAGGCTTGGTAACCTCTCCGTGGGACCAGGAGTGAATCTCCTCAGGTGACGCCAGTTTTATGCGCAGGCTGCGAAAATCCTGCGCCTCAAGCATACTGTCGTTTCTGTTATTCATCATCCTTCCTGTCTGTGTCTAGAGAGTGCTCTAGCAGAGAAGAAGCGCTGAAGGCCTCACCGGTTCCCAGCGCTTCGTGTAGGGCCATGCTTGTGCCGATCCGATATTGTAGCTTGCCTCCAGGAATTGTCAAGTACGGCACGTCAAGAGAACTGGATGAAGGCGCAATACCAATCGTCAGCAACTACACCAAGTAGGCCAGGCCCTCATCCTGCGTACTGTCCATGATCAGAGCAAGATGACGGCCGTTCGCGATCAAAGGGACATCCAAGACCCTGACGTACTGGGCATAGTCTCCCCTTCTGGGAAGGAGCTCCGCCAACACGCTGGGC
>JASFVG010000157.1:0-10104 GCA_050049955.1 Anaerolineae bacterium
TGCCTACATCAAGAACCTGTCCGTCGGTGTACAGCAGCGCGTGGAGATCATCAAGCTGCTGTATCGCGAGGCCGACATCCTGATCCTGGATGAGCCGACGGCGGTGCTCACGCCTCAGGAGGTTGAGGACCTCTTCGAGATCATCCAGTCGCTGGTGGATCAGGGCAAGTCGGTGATCTTCATCACCCACAAGCTGAACGAGGTGATGGATATCGCGGACAGGATCACCGTGCTGCGCAACGGGCGGGTGGTAGGTACGACGCGGCCCGCAGAGACGAGCGAGAGCCAGCTGGCAGCGATGATGGTGGGCCGCGAGGTGGTGCTCCAGGTGGAGAAAGGGCAGGCCCAACCAGGCGAGCCGGTGCTCGAGGTCGAGAACCTGCAGGTTATGGACGACCGGGGCAACCTGGCTGTCCGGGGTATCTCGTTTGATGTCCGCGCCGGTGAGGTGCTGGGCGTGGCCGGCGTCCAGGGGAACGGGCAGACGGAGCTGGTAGAGGCGCTGACCGGCCTGCGACCGCTTCTCGACGGCGATTTCAAGATCCTGGGAAAGGATATGAGTGGGGCATCGCCGCGTCGGATCCTGGAACGGGGAGTGGCCCACGTGCCGGAGGATCGCCAGAAGGACGGGCTGGTCCTTAGCTTCCCGGTTGCCGACAACCTGGTGCTCAACACCTACTACGTCGATCCCTTCGCCCACTTCGTCGTACTCGACCAGCGGACGATCATGTCCGAGGCGGAGAAGCGGGCGCGCCAGTTCGACGTCCGCACACCCAGCGTCCTTACGCCGGTCTCAAGCCTGTCCGGTGGCAACCAGCAGAAGGTGATCGTAGCCCGGGAGTTCTCACGCCCCATCCGTCTCCTCATAGCCTCTCAGCCAACGCGCGGCCTGGACGTGGGCTCGATTGAGTATATCCACGGGCGGATCATCGACAAGCGCGACGAGGGCACGGCCGTGCTCCTCGTATCACCGGAACTTGAAGAGGTGATGAGCCTCTCCGACCGCATCGCCGTGATGTTCGACGGGGAGATCGTGGACATCCTGTCCGCCGAAGAAGCAACGCGAGAACAGATCGGCCTGCTGATGGCGGGTGTCAGGGAAGGCCAAAAGGAGGCTGCCGGTGCAACGATCGCCTGACAGACTTCAAGTTGGGCTCGTTACGGACGAAGGTCGGATCGACGATGGGACCTTCAACGAATACGCCTACGAAGGGTTGATGCGGGCTGCCGAGGAACACGGCCTCGACCCCCAGATCGCGGAGACGAAGTCGCAGGACGAGATTGAACCGAACCTGCGCCGTCTCATCGATCAGGGCTGCAACCTGGTCATCACCATCGGCTCGAGGTCGGGACCGCAGGTGGAGCGATTGGCCCAGCGCTACCCGGAGATCCGTTTCGTCGTCGTTGACCATCAGCCCCTGGCGGAGAGCACGAACGTTACCGGGCTGATGTTCGCTGAGGACCAGTCTGGCTTCCTGGCGGGTGCCCTGGCGGGTCTGGTGACGGAGAGCGGCACGGTGGGCTTTGTCGGTGGGCAGGATATCGCGCCGGTGCGGAAGTTCCACAGAGGGTTTGAGAATGGTTTGGGCCTGACGAACCGGCGGGCGCAGCTGCTCGAGACGTATACCGATAGTTTCACGGATTGTGAGGCTGGTCGGGAAGCCGGCACTGAGCTGGTGATGCACGGAGCTGACGTGGTGTTCGCGGCGGCCGGATCGTGCGGCGGCGCCGCCCTTCAGGCGGCCGCCCAGGAGGGCGCGTGGGTGATCGGCGTCGACCAGGACCAGTGGCGCACGACGTTCGAGAACGGCCAGGCGCCTGGGTCGGAGAAGTTGCTCACCAGTGCTGTGAAGCGCGTGGATCAAGCGGTGGCCGTGGCTGTCACCCAGGCCGTTGCCAAAGGGCTTCAGAGCGGCGTGATGCGTTTTGATCTGTCGAACGGCGGTGTGGGGTTGGCGCCGTACCACGAGGCCGACGTGGCTGTGCCCTCGGAGGTGCGTGGCAAGATCCAGGAAGTGACCGATGGGCTGCGCAGCGGGCGGATTCGTACGTACGTCGGGCCCACGGGCGAGGATCTGCGCAGGGGGCTCATGACGCGCCTCATGGCGTGGAACTGGCAGGCGGCGCTGCTGCCGTTCCTGGCCATCGTCACGGCACTGATTATGGGCGGCATTTTCATCGCTGCCTTCGATCCCGTGGTGTGGGAGGCCTTCGGTGAGGGTCTCAGGGCTGGCCTAGGCGCGGCATGGAAATCGGCGACCCAGGCGTATGCGGCGCTGTTCGAGGGGGCGTTCGGCAGCCCCGCGCGGATCGCCGAGGGTTGGCGCTTGTACCGGCAGTCAGGAGACGCTACGGAGCTCACGAAGGGCATACGCCCGCTCACTGAGAGCCTGCGCATCTCCACACCCTACATCTTCGCCGGCCTCGCGGTGGCGCTCGGTTTCCGGTGTGGGCTGTTCAACATCGGTGCGGAGGGACAGTACTACCTAGGAGGTCTGTTCTCCGTCTTCGTTGGCTACAGCCTGAAAGGGCTGCCCGCCATTATCCACCTACCGCTGGCCTTGTTGGCCGGTGTCGTGGGAGGTGCTATCTGGGCAGCCATTGCCGGATTCCTGAAGGCAAGGACCGGCGCGCACGAGGTGATCAACACCATCATGTTGAACTACATCGCGTACCGGCTGGCCGACTACCTCCTGCAGGTGGGCGGCCCCATGGCACGCCCGGATGACTTCCGACCGGTGAGCCCAGAGATCGAGCCGAGCGCTTACCTGCCGCAGTTCTTCCCGAACGACCCTACCATACGGATCAACGCGGGCCTGTTCTTGGCCGTAGCTGCGGTGGCCTTTGTCTACTGGCTGCTGTTCAAGACGACGATTGGCTTTGAGATCCGATCGGTGGGGGCGAATCCGCGGGCCGCGAAAACGGCAGGGATGAACGTGGCGAAGAACTTCGTTCTGGCGATGGCGCTCAGCGGAGGCCTGGCGGGACTGGCCGGCGCGCACGACATCTTGGGCGTGATCCACTTCATGCCGAACGCCTTTGCGTCGGGCTACGGCTTCGACTCGATAGCCCTGGCGCTGCTGGGAAAGAGCCATCCGGTGGGCGTCCTGTGGGCCTCGCTGCTGTTCGGTTTCCTGCGGGCCGGGGCGCAACGGATGCAGGCGCCGCCCGCCTTTGTGCCCATCGACATCATCTCAGTGGTGCAGGCGCTGATCATCATCTTCATCGCTGCACCGGAGGTGATTCGCTTGATCTACCGCATCCGAGCTCCAGAGGAGGAGGCCGAAGCCGTCTTCACGCGGGGCTGGGGCAGCACTTAGTCTAGCCTGCCGTTGTGGAAGCTTGCAGGTATGTTCCCTTTGCGCAGCCCCATCGGTCTTGCGCTCTCCACCTGGAAGGCGCGCGAAGTGGGGTCAACCCAAGGGACTTGACAGGAGGTTGAGGTGAGTGAAGCATTGGAACGTGTTAGCGTTCGAGGTAAGTCATCTCGCAGGGCGATCACTTTCGGATTGATCTTCCTGGGAGCGGGCATCCTGATCTTCCTGCTGTTCGCGAGAGGTGCCACTCAGGGGCAAGTCACGACCTTCGCGCTGATGCCGCGACAGTCCCAGTCACTGCAGGTCCCGGATGTCCAATTCCCGAGTCTGACCGCCCTGTACGCTATGGTGATCATCTCGGTCTTCATCGGGGGATGGCAGCTGGCTCGCGGATTCCGTCGGGTCAACCTGGCGCTGGGCGCAGTGGCCGGGCTCTTCGTGCTGGCCTTCCTCACCTGGGCCGCCCGCGACAAATCGCTCAACCTGACCGGTCTGTTGAGCAGCGCACTCTTGCGAGCCGTGCCCATCGCCCTGGCTGCGCTCTCGGGGGTGATATGCGAGCGGTGCGCCGTGATCAACATCGGCATTGAGGGCATGATGCTCACGGGTTCATTCGTCGCCACGCTGATGGGAAGCCTCGCGGTCAACGTCTGGGAATGGCCAACCCTGCTGGGTCAGATGTTTGGGCTTGTCAGCGCTCTGGCTGCCGGGGCCCTTCTGGGGCTGCTTCTGGCCGTCTTGGCCGTACGGTTCAAGATAGACCAGATCATCGCCGGGACGGCGATCACCATCCTGGGAACCGGGATCACCAGCTTTCTCAGCGCGCGCATCCTGGCACAGTTTGGTGAGCTTAACAACGCGGGCATCTTCCCCCAGTTCTCTGTCCCGCTTCTATCCAAGATCCCCGTCATTGGGCCGGTGTTCTTTGAGCAGAACTGGCTGGTCTACCTGCTGTTCGTGCTGCTGGCGGTGGTCCACGTGGTGCTGTTCTACACACGCTGGGGGCTACGTACGCGGGCGGTGGGCGAGCACCCACGGGCAGCGGACACGCTGGGGATCAACGTGTTCAAGAACCGGTACATCAACGTGACGATCGGAGGCATGGTCGGCGCCCTCGGCGGCGCGTTCTTGATTCTGGGCTCGGTGGGGCGGTTCGACGAGCTGATGACAGCGGGCAAGGGATTCATCGGCCTGGCGGCGATGATCTTCGGCAACTGGATGCCCTTCGGAGCCTTCGGGGCAGCGTTGATCTTCGGCTTCGCCGACGCCCTACAGACAAAGCTGGCCATCCTGAAGGTGCCGATTCCCTCGAACTTCCTGCTGATGGCGCCGTATCTTGTGACGATGATCGTCCTGGCGGGGGTAGTGGGGGAGGCGGCCCCGCCCGCGGCGGACGGCCAGCCTTACGAAAAGCAATGATCTAGCGCCGGGCGTAGTTGCCCACATCTCGAGAATCTATAACCACACTCAGGTCCAGGTACGCGAAGGCCCCGACGACGTCGGGGCCTTTCCGTGTTTCGGCGCCCTCACTGGGATCGAAAACGATCGGGATCCACCGGATTGTCGTCGGGGTCAACGCCGTAGTATTGGCTCCAGGCGTGGTAGCGGAGGGGCAGGATGAGCTTCTGCGCCTTGTCAGCAATACCGCCGTAGCCGCCGCCTAGATACCAGAGGGCGACCCCGCGCACCTCAGGGTACGCCGCGTACAGCTCGGAGGCCCAGGCGATGTCGTCCATAGCTTGGTCAACGGGGGGTACCAGCTGCGCCTCCCATCCCCACTCAGTGACCAGCACCGTTGGCCTGGCAATACCCCTCTCGTCGCAGACTCGAAAGAGCGTCTGAAACCGTCCCACGAGGCCGGGATAGCCGTTGGCGATGTCGTCGACGGTGAAGCTGTACTCGTGGACGGCAACGGCAATCCGGTCCGGATATTGGGACGCCAGGGTGAGGAACGACAGCATTCCCGGGGTCTGCCAATCCCCGGGCTCGGGCTCGCCAGAGCTCCAACCAAAGGCCGCAAACCTGTACCCATCACTCAGCGCTAGCTCCGCGATCCGATACGCAAACTTGCCCAACCAGTCGGCCCTGGTCTTGTCCGGCTCGTTCATCACCTCGAGCCAGGTCCGCTGATCAAACTCCGGGGGCAGGGACTCGAGAACACGCCGCCAATGCTCCTCGGCGGCGATCTCGGCCGGCAGATCATAGCCAGGCAGCTCGAGGTCGCCACCCGACATGCGGAACACGGCCACGTTGTGCGGGCTCTCCCTCAGGGCTTGGGCACACACGCCGTAGTTGTCGACGGACTTGATCACGGCCGGGACGCCGACGCTGGCGAGCGCCTCAAGGTACTCTCCAAGGCCCCGGGCGTTACCGCCGGGCCCGGCGTGGAGACCGATCTTCACGTAGGCCAACGCCTTGCCCTCGGCCCGTAGCCTTTCACGAGCGGCGTCGAAGTCCGCCGGGCTCGGTGTGGGCGTAGGCTTCGGTTGCGAGGACTCGCCGACCGCGGTGGGACCGGGCGTCGGGGTTGCGTAAGGACCGAGATGAACCACGAGGGGTAGGAGCACCCGCTCCGAGCCCGGCGCGACCTGCCCCGACGTAGGCGCCTCCGGAGAGAGCCGTGCACTCTCTGCCAAAGGCGTCAGTGTCGCTGCGTAGACGGTCGGCGTCGCGCCTGCGGACGGGCTGGAGGGAGTGGCGGGAGACCGAACGAGGTTGCGCACGCCCAGCCCCGCTAGCGCCAGGACTGCGATGACCCCAGTGAGGGCAAGGATGACAGGGACGGGGCGCTTGGCGACTCGGTCTGCGAACCTCGCCTTCAGCCTCTGTAGTTGGTGTCTCTGGTTCACGGGATGGTCTCAGGCAGGGATCAGCCCCTCGGGAAGGCGCACAGCGCTCGACGAATCGCGCCACACAGCGGCCAGCAACGTGACGTATGCAACGACAACTACGCCGTCGTACTGGCGCGGCAACGCATATCCGCGGGACTGCACGCGATGGAGGGGCTTTGGTGACGCCTAGCGGTCAGCCGCCTAGGGAAGAGCGGTGTTGATCAGCTCCACCACAGAGTACTGCAAAGGATGCCACCACCGGCCGATCCAGTAGAAGCAGCCCGTCACGCCGCGGGGCAGCGGCCACACCCCCAGCGCCGTTCCGACCAGGAGCAGACACAGGGCTACGACAACCATCCGCCCTAGGTAGAGGATGATCCTCAGTGCCGTGTTTAGGTTGTCAAGGAAGAGGACAGTGCCGAGCCCTGCTCCAACGCCAAGCAGCACGTGGAAGGGTGAGATACTCATCTTGCCCTCACTCTGGCCGTTCACCAACCCTTGGTGGTTACCCTCGCCCCGGCCATTGTGAAATAGTATACCACAGGGTGGGGGAGGAGGGAATAGTACCTTCTGGGTACTGCCGTGGCCAGTGGGCGCGCGGCTGTCGATCACGGTGCTCCGGCAGCATCAGGTTCACGGGACCTCCCCCAAGGGCGTCGCATCAGCCGGGTTGGCACCCTACGGACGGTATGGTACGATTCCAGATGATGGTCGCCGAAGGTGCCTACTCGTATGTCTATCTCTCGCCGCATCTCGATGATGCTGCGCTGTCGTGCGGCGGTCGCATATGGCAGCAGGCCCAAGCCGGGGCGCAGGTGGCGGTTGTGACGGTCTTTGCCGGGGGGCCGGAGCCCGGTCATAGCCTGTCTCCGTTTGCCGAGGCGGTGCACGAGCGCTGGGGTCACCCAATCGAGGCAGCCCTGGTGCGGCGGGAGGAGGACCGGGAAGCACTCTCCATTCTGGGCGCGAAAGCGGTACACTGGCCGTACCTGGACTGCATCTACCGCAAGACGGTCGGCGGCGACTTCGCCTACGACAGTGAGCAGGCACTCTGGGGCGAGATCCACCCCGAAGAAGCAAGCCTGGTCCAGGCACTCAGCGTGAGGATCGGGACGCTACCGCTGCTGCCAGAGGGTACGCTCTTCGTGCCACTTGGGGTTGGGATGCACGTGGATCACCGCATCGTCCGACAAGCGACCGAGGGCTCTGAGCACCCTTGGGTCGCTTTCGAGGACTTCCCCTACGCCGGGGACGAAAGGGCCGTGGAGGCAGCGTTGGCGCGGGACGCGTGGGGGGAGGAACGAGCGTACCTCTCAGCGGACGCGCTGCGAGCAAAGACCGCGGCCATCGCGTGCTATCGCTCGCAGATCAGTACGTTCTGGCAAAGCACGGCGGACATGGAGACGGCGCTGCAGGAGTTCGCCCAGCGGACGGGAGCCGGAGAGCCAGCGGAACGGTACTGGAGACCTATCCAGCCTTAGCCTGGGCCCGCGAAACGAAGTCCTTCTGATCGACCAGGAAGCGCTCGTGGGTGGCCTGGCCGATTCGCTCGACCTCATCCCACGCTTGAACGTCAAACACCAGGCGCCGCCCGTGCACGCGCAGCAGTTCAGCATAGGCGCGCACTCGCATTCCCACAGGCGTCGGGGCCAGGTGATGGACATCGATCCGTCCCCCCACAGACGTATGCCCTAAGGGGAGGTGACCCTTCAGCGCCGCCACGGCCGCCCTCTCCATCAGGCCCACCAGCGCTGGCGTAGCATAGACGGCTACCAGCCCACTCCCCTGACGGGTGGCTGTGTCGGCGTCCGCGACGATGGTCGTCGCCTCGCCAGTCAGGCCGGGCGCAATCTCCCCCATGTGTCACCTCGCTAGATTCGGGATCACGACCCTGAACAGGCAATAGAGACTGAAGGTCGCCAGGCCGGTGAAGAGCAAGCCAAGCACCCAACCACGCAGCCGTTTCGGCAGAGCCGCCGCCAGCTTGTCCAACCCGAGCGCTGCAGCCGTGGCCAGAGGGATGAGCGCAGGAAACAGGTAGCGACCCTGGTGCTGGACGAACGTCAGGTTGTACCAGATGTACGCAGAGATGGTCAGCAGGGCGGAGATAGCGAGAACGCTGAGGCGCTGGCAGGTTAGGGGATCGATGGAACGGCGGCCCTGCTGGCCGGTCACCAGCCAGAGGACAAACCCTACGACCAGAATCGCCGAGAGCACGGCCAAGCCCCGGTACACTGGCGACGGGAGCGGCACGGCCATCCACCCGAACTGACCCCAGAAGCTGTGAAAGGTCGTGAGGGCCATGCGGCTCAGCAAACCCCTCCACCCGTAGCTCGCTAGCCACTCCGAGGATCGGGGCTGCCCCTGGACCACGGCATTGTGCCGGGCCAGGGCCAGCGGATCCGTCCAGCCGTAGACGCGCGCGTTGTGCAGGAACCAAGGCGCGGACAGCAGGAGGGCGGGGACGAGCATCCAGGCCAACTGGCGCGCGGCCCAGTGCCACGGCCGCTGCTCGCGCCACCAGCGGATCGCGACGGCGACGATGGCCACAGCTATTGTCACGTAGGCCGTCGTTTTTGTCATCAGTGCGGCCGCGAGAAGCAGTCCGACCTGCCACGGCCGCTCCTCGGTTGGCCTGGGCAGCGACGGCGGCTCATACCCGGGCGCCGCTGTTGATCCCGTCCGGAGGTACAACATTAGCGTCCACAGAGTGCCCCCCACAACCAGCTCGGCCAGCGTATCGTTGTTGATACCGGCGGTCATGGCCACGTGCTGAGGGATGAAAGCCACGAAGGCAGTGCCCATCAGCGCCAGCTCTGGTCGCCTGGGGAAGATGGCTTTCCAGGTTCCGAACGCAACGAGAAGCAACGCTGCGCCAAGCCCCACCGAGATTAGGCGCAGCGGCAACACCTCCCCCCGAAAGAGCACATAGATGGGCATCGCGAGCAGGTAGAACAGCGGGGGCTGATGGTCCTCATACTCCAGCGGCTGGATCGAGAGCTCGGGTGGGAAGCCGCCCGAGGTCAGGTGCCGCAGGTAGTCCTGGTCATAATCGCTTCTCTCCAAGACAGGGAATTCTAGGCCCTCAGCGAGCGACCGGGTGTAGTTGTAGTGGGCGGGCTCATCGGGTACCTGCCACGTGGGCGTGAGCGCTGCGTAGAGGATCCCGATCGCCAGATAGGCGACGACCGTGATCACCAGGAGGAGAACGACGGATCGGGGGAGTAGCGCATCCATAGGCGCAATCATACCCAATGCCATCCGGGGGGCAAGCGGCGGTGGCGGCTATTGCCCCAGTTCTGCCATACGTTCCTCGTAGGTTGGCGTCCCAGGAGCCACCCCCTCGATGCGCACAAGCGTCCCGACGGGGGCCCAATCGTACAGCTTCTCTGCGTCGCCGATGTCAAGGATGATGCAGCCGTAGGAGGCAGGCCAGCCAAGGTAGCCCGACCACAGGCGGTGACCACCGGCGGTGATGGGTAGCTCGTGGATCCCGTTGGCGAACTCCGGTCCTTCCTGGTAGATGGCGATGAAGTAAGGCATCTCCAGGTCCCAGCGCTGAGCATAGGCCTCAGGCTCCTTGAAGAGGACCTGGAAGCTGCCGGCGATGGTCGGCGTGGTGGAGATGCCACTGGAGCAGATGAAATCATACACCAGTTCGTCGTCCTCGTATGCCCGCAGCCGCTGCTCCGGCAGGTCTATCTCGATGCGCTTGGCCGGCGCCAGTGGTTCAGGGAATAGGACGTCGATGGAGGGGATAGTCAGCTCCATACCGACAGCTAGCTGGTCGGGCTCCAGGTCCGGGTTGGCTTCCTCTAGCCGCCACTGCGGGAAGCCATGACGATAGGCAATGTCGAATAGGACATCGCCCGGCTGGACCACGTAGGTGGCCTCAGGGTGGCGCACCAAGGACGGCACCTGGTGCTCACTGGCGTCCAGGGCTGCCAGGGTTCGCT
>JASFVG010000158.1:0-10014 GCA_050049955.1 Anaerolineae bacterium
GCGTTCTGGCTTATGGAGGGGTACTTCGTACGGACGCTCGGGATGCACCGGGTCTACAACAGTGCCTTCATGAACATGCTGCGCGACGAGGACAACGCCAAGTACCGGAGCGTGCTGAAGAACACGTTGGAGTTCGATCCGCGCATCATGAAGCGGTACGTGAACTTCATGAATAACCCCGACGAGCGTACGGCCGTGGATCAGTTCGGCAGGGGCGACAAGTACTTCGGCATCTGCACGTTGCTGTCGACGATGCCCGGACTGCCCATGTTCGGCCACGGTCAGGTCGAGGGCTACACTGAAAAATACGGTATGGAGTACCGCCGCGCCTACTGGAACGAGGAGCCGGACCCGCATCTGGTCGCCCGCCACGAGCGGGAGATCTTCCCGCTGCTCCACCGCCGCTACCTATTCGCCGATGTGGAGGACTTCCTCCTGTACGACTTCTTCACACCGGACGGCCAGGTCAACGAGGACGTCCTCGCCTACTCGAACCGCGTCGGCGAAGAGAAGGCTCTGGTGATCTACCACAACCGCTACGCCAAGACCAGGGGGTGGATTCGGACCTCCGTCGCCCGCGCGGTCAAGACCGAGGGCGGCCGCCAGCGCCTGGAACAGAAGTCCCTCAGCCAGGGGCTGGAGCTGGAGGAAAGCGGTGACGCCTACACCATCTTCCGCGACCACCTGACTGGCCTCGAGTACATCCGCAACAACCACGAGCTGCGCGACCGGGGATTGTACACCGAACTGCACGCCTACCAGTGCCACGTCTTCCTCAGCTTTAGGCAGGTGCGGGACAACGAATGGCACCACTATGCCCAGTTGGCCGCGTACCTGAAGGGTCGCGGCGTACCGAGTATCGACGACGCACTGAAGGAGGTCCTGTTGCAGCCGGTGCACGCTCGCTACCGGGTCCTGGTCAATGCTGAGCTGCTGCGGCGAATCGTTGAGGCCCCAACTCAAGAGGCCTTCGAGGAGGTTTCCGACCAGGTTGGCCAGCGGATGGTCGCCCTAGTCCAGGAGATCAAGGCGATCGCTGCCGGCGAAGGCAACGCGTCGGCCATCGCCCAAGATACCCGCAGGGAGCTACAGGCCGTCTGGCACCTGGCGGATCCAGAGCGCCCAAGCCCGCTGGCCGCCGGCGTGGCCGAGGTCCTGAGCGGAGGTGCGCTCGGAAACCCATCCTGGTACACCCTGATCTGCTGGACCTTCACCCACGCCCTGGGCAGGGCCGTCAGTGAGGCGGATGCTCCGTACATCAGCCGCAGCTGGATTGATGAGTGGCTCCTCGGAAAGATCATCGCCAGCGCGCTGCAGGACCTGGGGCTGGAAGAAGGTCCCGCCAGGTGGGCCGTCAACACGGTCAAGGCCCTCACCACTCATCAGCTTTGGCACAAGATCCTCGATGAGGATGACGACGCGGCCTCCCGGGTCCTGCGGTCCTGGCTGCAGGACGATGAGATTCAGCGCTTCCTCCACTTCAACCGCTATCAGGACGTGCTCTGGTTCAACAAGGAGGCATTCGAGCAGCTCCTCTGGTGGATGCTCGTGACGGCCATAGCGGCCCTCTCGGCCGACGCCGACCTGGCAGCCGAGGACTTCACCCGCAAAGTGGGGGCGTGCCACGAACTGGTGATGCGACTCCAGGCCGCCGCGGATGCCTCCCAGTACCGGGTGGAGCGGTTGCTCGAGATCGCCCGTACCTGATCCGACCCAAGAAACCATGAGCGATACCCCGTCCTGCCATCTCTGTGTCCACGGTCACTTCTACCAGCCGCCCCGGGAGGATCCATTCACCGGGCACATCCCAAGGGAACCCGGCGCCGCGCCCTACCAGAATTGGAATGAGCGCATCACGGCCGAGTGCTACAGGCCGAATGCCGTGCGGGGCAACTTCGAGAGGATTTGCTTCAACCTGGGAGGGACGCTGGCCCGCTGGCTCGACGACAACGCCCACGATACCTACGCCCGCATCATCGCCGCCGACCGGGCGTATCGGGCGCGAAATGGGGTCGGAAACGGTCTGGCGCAGCCTGTCCATCACACAATCCTGCCGCTGGCCCGACGCCGCGACAAAGTCTGCCAGATCCGCTGGGGCATCGCCAGCTTTGAGCACCGCTTTGGGCATCGACCAGAGGGCATCTGGCTTCCAGAAATGGCTGTGAGCCACGACACGCTAGAGATCCTTGTGGCCGAAGGCATGCGCTATACGGTTCTTTCCGATGAACAAGTGTACGGAGACCTAGAAGCGAACGGCGGGCCTTATCGCGTCGTTCTGCCGAATGGGGAAGAGATCGCGGTCTTCGTGCGCGACCGCCACCTGTCAAATGACCTCTCCTTCGGCATGCCGGACTCGTCCTACGTCGACGAGTGGCTGGACGACAGGATGGCGTGGCGGTGCGAGCGGGGCGGGCTCCACGTGGTGGCCACCGACGGAGAGACCTTCGGCCACCACCACCGCCAGGGGGTCGAAGTGCTCACGCGTATCCTCGCTGCGGGCCAGCGATACGGCTACGCGCTGACCACGCTGGGGCTATATCTGCGCCAGCACCCGCCCCAGAGCGAGCTCCGGGTGATCGAGAACACTGCCTGGAGCTGCGCTCACGGATTGGATCGTTGGGTCGTGGGGTGCGGGTGCACCGGAGGCGACAGCCGATGGAAGGGCGCACTTCGACGGGCGCTGGATAACCTGGCGTGCGATCTGGACGGTACCTTCGCTCGTGAGGCCCAACACCTAGGGTTCGAGCCCTGGACGTTACGCGACGACTACATCGCGGTGGTACTGGGACAGGTGTCAGGAGAGGGGTTCTTGAGCGGCAACGGCCTCGGACACCTGTCGAGCGAGCAGGGGGCCCGATTGCTCCAGCTGCTGGAGGCACAGTTCCACCGACAGCGTATGTACACCAGCTGCACGTTCTTCTTTGACGACTTGGACCGCAACGAGCCCCGGTACGCGATTGCGAACGGGGTCCGCGCTCTGGCCCTCACGCGGTATGCCACGGGAGAGGATATGTCGGCGGGCTTCCGAAGCGATCTCAGCGTGGTGCGGAGCACCAAGACCGGACTCACTGCAGCCGATGTCTTCGACGACATCCTCGCCTCCGCGGAGCTCAAGCCGGCGCCCGGCTCGCGCCAAGTCCACGCTCCACTCACGCTCCGGCCGGATCAGTGATCCAGCGGCCTATGACGTACAAGGCTCGAGCCGGTTCCATACCCCACTCACGCTCCGGCCGGATCCGTGATCCGGCCGCCCGATGCAGACACTCAATCTCTGCTACGGAGACCATTCGACAGATGACCGACAACGACCTACCTCCGGCCGACCAGCTGGCCAAACTGCCCACACCCCGCCTTACTCCGACATGGACCTGAGCCACTGGCGGGACTACGGTCACGTCTCGTCCGCATCCTGGGTCCCAACGGCCCCCAGCTCGAGCCGGTTCCGTACCCTACTCACGCTCCGGCCGGATCCGTGATCCGGCCGCCCGACGCAGACACTCAATCTCTGCTACGGAGACCATTCGACCGATGACCGACAACGACCTACCACCGGCCGACCAGCCGGCCAAACCGCCCACCACCCCGCCCTACTCCGACATAGACCTGAGCCACTGGCGGGACTACGGTCACGTCTGGACGGACAGCCTGTGGCTGATACCTTCGCGCGACAGCAGCGGCGGCCACCAGCTCGACTACCACGGCAACTTCGTCCCCCAGATCACCACACAGGCGTACCTGCGCTACACCCGAGCGGACGACATTGTACTGGACCTATTCTTGGGCTCGGGGACGAGCGCCGTGGAGGCCCAGCGCCTCAAAAGGCGACTGATCGGCGTGGAGCTCCAGCAGGGGCTGGTGGAATACGTGGGCTCGAAGCTCTCGCCGGAGGTCCTGGACGACCGCATTCGGCTGCTGCAGGGAGACTCCACCTGCCCGGAGACGGCGGATAGGGTGCAAGAGGCGCTGGCCCGGATGGGTGCCGAGCATGCACAGTTGCTGATGCTCCACCCGCCCTATCAGGACATCATCCAGTTCAGCGACCATCCGAAGGACCTGTCAAACACCCCTGATCTCGGTGCCTTCCTCGACTGCTTTGAGACTGCTGCTCGCCATGGGTTCGACCTACTTGAACCATCGCGTTTCGCGGTACTCGTCATCGGGGACAAGTACGCTCAGGGCGAGCTAGTGCCGCTCGGCTTCTACTGTCTGGAGCGGATGCAGAAGGTCGGTTTCCGGCCCAAGGCCATCGTGGTCAAGAACATCGAGGGGAACGAGCGCGGCAAGGGCAGAGTGAGCAATCTGTGGCGCTACCGGGCGCTGCGCGGCGGCTTCTACGTCTTCAAGCACGAGTACGTGATGGTGTTCTGGAAGCCCGCTTGATCGAAAGCGGTCTCAGGGTACCCGTGGGCATTGGGGCTGCCCTGCACCGGTCCATCCACGGGACTGGCGGGTAGCAAACCCACCCTACATCAATCGATCCGCCCTACTCCGTCCAGTCCCACAACCAGTAGACAAGGCCCTTCCAGCGCCCCCAGCGCTCGAATGCCGCCTCGACGTCGGCCCGGCCGACCGGCTCCCCATCGTACCACTCCCGCGCCACCATCGTCCTGGCCCAGGAATCGATGGGCACGAACGCGTAGTGGCCGAGGAGCATCAGCAGGCTGGCCGCAGCATAGTCGCCCACGCCCTTGATCGCTAGCAACCTGGCGCGCACCTCATCCGTCGGGAGCGTCGCGTCCTTCAGTCCCTCCAGGTCCAGGTCGCCCTCGGTCAGCGCCCTCGCCAGCTCGAGCACGAAGGGCGCGCGATAGCCAAGCCCGGCCGACCGCAGAGCAACCTCATCGGCCGCTGCCAATCGTTCAGGCGTCGGGAAGGCGTGGCGTCCCGGGTCCGATGGCAAAGGATGCCCGAATCCAGAAACCAGGGCGTCGACCATACGGATGGTGCCGGACCACGCCACGTTGGTCGTCAGTATAGTCTTCACCACGTCCTCGAAGAGCGTGGGGCAGCGGAGGATACGTCCGTGCGCCCCCCTCTCGACGTGGATGAGGCCGGGCTCGTCGCCCACCAGGGCGTAGAACGCGCTCAAGTCGAGGTCGAGCTGCAGCATCCACGTCACCTTGTCGGCAACCTCATCCCGTTCAGCGTCGGTTAGCTGGCCCTCAACCTCGACCCCCACCCCAACGCCGGATTGACCTATGCGCAGCTCCAGGACCCGTCCGGCGCTCAGACGTTCGATGCGGGTGAGCTCGCCTGCAGCGGCGTCCCAGCTGAACGGGCTAAGCTGCCACCACCCGTGGGATCTGACAACCGTTGACAGCCAGAAAGGAGGATGAGCTGGTAGGTGGATGCTCATAGTAGCGCGCCGGCACTATGTCAAATGGAGAGCCCCAGGGCAGTCACACAGATGCGGAGAAGTGCCCTCTGAGGTCCTCTGTGTCTCCTCAGTGTGACTCTGCGTAGGCTCTCGGCTCAAAGCACCTCAATATACCAATCGACGACCTGGACATCCGGACGGTATGTCTCGATCCAGCCCACTGCCTTCTCCAGAGACCGCTCCACATACCCTGGGTCGTTGTTGGCGACGGTGACCAGGGCAATCTCCGCCGCCTGCCATGCATCGTTGCGGCCGACCTCGGCGGCGGAGACGTTGAATTCGCGCCGTATCCGCGTCAACAGCGGCTTGAGCACGCGGCGCTTCTCCTTGAGGGAGTGGATGCCCGGGATGTGCAGTTCGATGCTGCAGGCTCCGATGATCATGGCGTGATGGCTGAAGCGCACCCAGACGGCGGGCCGGTCAGATTGCAGCAGTATAGCATACCGAGTGACCTCGTCAACCGGGCAGTTCTTGCCCTGCCCCCGCGCCAAGCAGTGGACACGCCTCCGCACCTCGGTCTGATGGAGGGCGAACATGCCGTCCTCCGCCCACTAGCCGCCTTCCATCCAGCCGGCGGTGTCGGGCAACAGACCCGACCTACAAACTCAGAGCAGGGTCGTCCACTGGTCGGTGGCGTACTTCTGTGACCTCAGGACCTGGGTTTGGGCGCGCTCGGCTGCGGTCAGGCTGGATGGCTCGAGGGTCAGGTCGAGCGCCTGGCCGAAGCCGGTCGCCAGGGCATCGGCTGCCTCGTCCCAGCTCGGGGCGCTGCCCAGCGCCTCCTCCAAGGTTGAAGCCCGGGCCCTGACCCGGCCCGCTTCGGGATGGGAGGCCAGCAGGGGACAGATGCGCGCGATATCGCCGCTGAGGGGCAGCGCGCCGTGCTGCAGCACCACGCCATGGGACCGCATCTGGGCGCTGCCCACCAGTTTCTTGCCGCTGACAGTGATCTCGTAGTCCGACGGTATCTCGAAGCAGACCGGGCCTTGAGGGCCGCCATCCTCCGCCCGCTCGTCTGCGACGATGCTCGCGACGCCCAGACGGTTCAGCGCCCCCACCAGACCCGCGCTGAGCCGCCGGTAGCTCTCGACTACACCCCCCACCACGCGCGGCTCGTCCTGAGGAACGACGAGGCTGTAGGTCAGCTCGTCGACGTGGAGGATCGCACGGCCGCCGGTAGGCCGGCGCACCAAATCATAGCCAGCTGCCTTGACAGCCTCCCGGTTGACATCGCCCACAGGCTGACCACGGCCCAGCGAGAGGCAGGGCGGCGCCCAGGCATACAGCCGCAGAGTAGCCGGGACGCTCCCGGAGGCGACCGCGTGCACGATCGCCTCGTCAGTGGCCATGTTGGTGGCGCCGTCATCCGCTCCAGAGCGGATGAGCCGCCAGGTGCTCAGCGGATACTGGGTCACCACGAGTGTCCTTCGGCAGTGGACTGTTCCGGCGCCAGGCCAACCCCGGCGACAGGCGTCCCGCAGTTGGGGCAGAGGTCGCCGGGCTCGACCCGATTCGACAGGATATGGTACCCTACGCGCCGAATCAGGAGTTCCCCGCAGACGTGGCACTCGGTGTTCGCTTCGCCGGGGACATTGCCCACAAAGATGTACCGCAGACCCTCCTCGGCGCCAATCTCCCGTGCGCGCTGCAGGGTCTCAACCGGCGTAGGTGGAACCTGCGTCATACGATAGCCCGGGTAGAAGCGGCTGATGTGCCAGGGTGTCTCCGAACCAAGCTCGCGGGAGACGAAACGTGCCGCGTCGCGCATCTCCGCCTCATCGTCGTTGATGCCGGGGACGACCAGGGTGGTTACCTCGACCCACACGCCCAACTGCTTCATCTTCACAAGGCTGTCGAGCACCGGCTGCAGCCGACCACCAACGAGCCGACGGTACGTCTCGTCGCGGAAAGCCTTAAGATCGACGTTCGCTGCGTCCAAGTAGGGGTCGAAGGTCTCAAGCATCTCCCCGGGGCCCGAGGTCATGAATCCGTTGGTGACAATGAGATTGGCGATGCCCTCCTCGCGGGCCAGCCTGGCGGTGTCGAAGACGTACTCAAAGAAGACAGTAGGCTCGGTGTAGGTGTAGGCTATGCTCTGGCAGCCGGAGCGGCGTGCCGCAGCCACGATCTGTTCGGGGCTGGCCCGGTCACCGATGATGGTGTTGCGCTCGCGAGGCATCTGGGAGATGCTGGCGTTCTGACACCACTCGCAGTGGAAATTGCAGCCGACGGTGGCGATGGAGTAGGCGCTGGTGCCGGGGTAGAAATGGGCCAGAGGCTTCTTCTCCACGGGATCGACGTGCTGTGAGATGGTGCGCCCGTAGACCAGCGTGTGGAGGGTTCCACCCCGGTTTTGCCGCACGTGGCAGGTCCCGCGCTCCCCATCGCGGATCACACACCGGTGGGCGCACAGCCGGCACCGTACACGGCCGTCGTCCAGTGCCTCGTACAGCATAGCCTCTTTCATACGACCTCCTCCTTCCCGGCCTCCTCCAGAGCCTCCTCGAGCGTGGCGGCCGCTGTCTCACGCATCTCGACGCCCGCATCGGAGAACACGTAGAGCGGGCCCTTGCCGCCAAGGCTCTCCTTCAGGAATACCACATCGACCCTCTGCTTCACCAGCCACTCGGCCACGCGGATGCCCTTGGCCTTGTCTTCATTCAGGAAGGGGTTCGGCAGCGTCTTACGCTCGGTGATCACGCCATCCTCCAGGCGGACGTTGACCAGGGCAAAGGAGGACGCCTCGCCGAAATGCTTGCTCAGCAGACCAGCGGAATCGGCGACTGGCGCGGCATATCGAAGATGCGTGCGCTCCACCGGTTCCGCGTGGATGAGAACGCGCTCCAGGTACGGAACCGCTTGGTCAATCCGCCCTTCGATGCGGCGCGTGATCGCCTCAGCTCTCTCCAGGTCGCGGACCCGCAGCGTCAGCTCGGCCTCGACGAACCGAAAACGCCCGGCATTGCGCCCCGTGACCCAGGCCAGCCGGGCCACCGCCGGCTCCTGAAGGATGATTTGACGGATCTGCAGGAGGGTGTCGGCGTCGAGTGACGCGTCGAGCAACACGCGCATGCCGTCGGCGAGCAGCTCCCACCCCGTCTTCCCGATGGCTACCACGATGACCAGCGCAGCGACACGGTCCAGCGGGAGGCTGAACCGCTGTGCCAACAGAGCGGCGATCACGACGCCCGTGGTGAAGACGTGAGCCCGATACTCCTTGGCATCCGCCACCAGGGCGGGCGAGTTGGCTCGCTCACCTGCCTGCAGCTCGAAGTGGCTGAACAGCAGGGGAATGATGGTTGCCACGATCAGGCCGCCCAGCATCCACGGGTCCACCTCGGCGCGTCCAGGAGGCGTGAACAGGGCATCGCGCGCGATCTCGTAGGCAGTGACAAAGATCATCATCGCCAGGCCAACCGTGATCACGTTCTCGAGCTTGTACAGGCCGTAGGGGAACGCCTTCGTCTTCCGCGTCGAGAGGCGCAGCCCGATCAAGACGGCGACGGCCGTCAATAGGTCCACCAGGTTGTGGACCAGTTCAGCCCGTACCGCCAGGCTGCCCGAGGCCAAGGCCACCACCAGGTTGATGGCCCCCAGGACGACGTTGATCCCGATAGAGTACCAGCCCCAGCGTTCGACGTTCGCGGGCCGGGTCTCAACGGCCTCCGGCGATCGATCCACGCCCATTACGCGTGATCGTGGTCGTGGTGGTGATGGTGGTCGTGGTCGTGCTCGAGAGGACCGCCCAGCTTCTCCAGGGCCTGCCCAAGGCGGGAGTTGGCTTGCTGGACGAGCTTCGCGGCAGCTAGAATGTCATCCTCCGCCACACCAGCCCGTCCTGCCCACTCGCCGAACTCCTCGGCGTGCTCGCCATTGTGCGCGATCCAGTGGGGCAGGAGCACTCGCAGCTTGTCAACCTCGCTCATTGCTCCTTCTCCAGAGGCTGCAGATGAACCCGATGCTTCAGGAAATCGATGGTGAGGACCCGCCCCGGCACTATCTGGGGCGGTTCAAAGAACGTCGTCAGACGGACACCCTCGTCGATGGGCTCTAGCCCGGTAACCTCGCGGGCCACCTCTTTGTCACCCAAAAACACAGTCGCTTGACACATGGTCACTCCAACTCCCACTCTGATGTCCCGCCAGGACCATCGCTCACCAGCCGGACCGTGTCACAGCCTGAACTCGGCGACCAGGAACGTGTGGTCGGAGGGACGCTCAGCTCGGCGCGCTTCGAGGTCGATCCAGGCATCCACGGACTTCGCAGCGATGGTCTCCGTGGCCCAGATGTGATCCACGCGCCAACCAACGCCCCGCTCGATGGCATCCCTAGCCCGGTAGTCATAGTAGGTATACTGGTTCTCCTCATCCGGATGATGGATCCGGAAAACATCGACGAAGCCCCATTCCTTCACCCGCTCCAGCGCGGCCCGGGCGTCGGGATGGAAGTCCACGTGGTTCGCCTGCCCTCTCGGATCGTAAATGTCGATCGGCTGCGGAGCGACATTGAAGTCGCCCATCCACAGCAGCGCTTCATCGGGCGCGTAGTGCCGCTCGAACAAGGCTCGCAACCGGTCAAACCACGCCAGCTTGTACTGGAAATGCTCCGAGTCCGGCGACCGGCCCTGGGGCACATAG
>JASFVG010000159.1:0-9985 GCA_050049955.1 Anaerolineae bacterium
CGATGAAGAGGAGTTTCTCACAGCTCTCAATGCCGTGGGTAAGGGGCGAGATCGGCTCGCTGTAGAGGGCCATAAGGGGGCTGCGTCGTAGCGCCTCGGCCCCGCCGACCACGGCCTCGGCCATCTCGACGATGTCTTTCAGGTTCTGTAGGCTCCAGGCCGTGTAGACGATGGGCTTGGAGGTGTTGCTGACCATCGCTCGGAAGTGATAGAGGTCTGAGATCTCCGCAGTCACATCGGAGGCGATGCCCATGCACATCAGGAAGTCGATGTTCTCCAGCCCGTCCACGAGGCGCGCGACGTTGGCTACATCGCCGAGAACAGCCTGACGGCGCTCGCCGGTGTAGGCGTCGATGACGAAGGGCGTGTCGGATCCGGTGCCGTAGTAGCCCTTGCGCCCCTCCAGCTCCATCGCTGGTTCACCGTGCCTATCGCACAGCACGACACGGCTAGGGGCTGTGCGGATGGCCCAATCGATGAGGTGCGGCGGGATGCGGACGCGCTCGCCATCAAGCCAGCAACCGGCGTCCTTGAGGAGGTCCCGCACTTCGGGAACCAATACACTGACGCCGGTCCGCCGCAGGAGCTCAAGGGTTGCCTGGTGTACTTGCTCCTTCTGATCGTCGCTGAGAAGCTGTATGCCAGGTGTGATCTGTGCGACCTGTCTGCTGTTGATCATGGTTGTTTCCTCCGGTAGATCTGTCCTCAGGATGGTAGGCATGGGTGGGCGCCTCGAGGCCCAACCTCGTTCAAGACGTTCCGCTAGCTAGGTGAAAGCCGAACTTGAGCGGATCGCGGGGATCGACGACGAACTGCTGGAAGCCGGTGATGTAGGCATTCCCAGAGATCTCTGGTACCACAGCGGTGAACTCACCGATCGGTTCCTCCCTGAGAAGGCGGCCGGTGAAGTGGGTGCCAATGATGCTCTGGTTCACGAACGGGCGTTGCAGGGCGAGTCTGCCCTTTGCATAGAGTGCGGCCATCTTCGCACTGGTGCCCGTGCCGCAAGGCGAGCGGTCCACCTGCGCCTCACCGAAGACAACCACGTTTCGACAGTCAGCCTCTTCGCCCTCGAGATCCTGATAGAACTCGACCAGGTCGACGGTGTTGATGTGTGGTTGGGTGGGATGGACGACGTCGACCTGTTCGTCGATCGCGGCGCGGATAGCCATGCCCTGCTCGATTAGTGCGGGCAGGTGGGCCAGCTTGACCTCCAGGCCGAGGCTCTCGGCTGCTACCAAGGCGAAGAAGTTGCCGCCGAAGGAGATGTCTACCTGGAGCGGTCCTTCGGCCGTATGCACCTCCACGGCGCTCCGATAGAGGAAACCCGGCACATTCTCCACGGCGACGTGCTGGATCCGGTCGTCTGCCACGTAGGCGCGACCTCGAACCAGGCCTGCGGGCGTATCCAGAACGACGTCGGTGGTTGGCTGCTGAAGCGGGACGAGCCCAGTCGACAGTGCGACGACAACCGCGCCGATGGACCCGTGCCCGCACATGGCAAGATAGCCGCCGGTGTCCATGAAGACTACCCCGATGTCGGCCTCCGGTCGGTGCGGTCCGGTGAGGATGGCGCCGAACATGTCGGCGTGACCGCGAGGCTCGTGCATCAGCGTGGTGCGGATGAAATCGTACTCTTCCTGCAGCTGCCGTCGCTTCTCCGCCATGGTCCCGTGCAAGAACGGGACGCCGGCGACGACGAAGCGGGTCGGCTCGCCCGCGGTGTGGGTGTCGACCGTCGTCAGAACGTGTTGATACATGGGTTCCCTCTTCCTGGTGCTTTTTGATGGGAGGCCTCGGCGACCGCCTACTCCCAGTGCCG
This sequence comes from Anaerolineae bacterium, assembly GCA_050049955.1. Classification (GTDB taxonomy): domain Bacteria; phylum Chloroflexota; class Anaerolineae; order B4-G1; family B4-G1; genus SKLM01. The sequence continues at coordinate 1,823 of JASFVG010000159.1, forward strand.
TGCCATCTTGTCGAGCTCAGCGAGCACGTCGTCGGGCAAGGGCGCCGGTTCGTGTTCCATGACGCTCTTGGTCTTCTCGCGGAGCCGTTCTTCAATCCGCTTCTCCCCCTGTGCCCGCCATTCATCAAGGATGGTCCGATCAAAGAGGTCCGAGTACCAGACGTCCCGGAAGTGGTCGAAGGTGTGCTGTTCTTCCAGGTAATGGCCGCCAGGCCCGACACGGTGGATCACATCCAGGGCCAGCGTCTCGTCATTCACGGGCACGCCCGACATGAACTGTCCTACGTAGTCCAATATCTCGTGGACCAACACCATGTGCGCGGGGGAGGCCACGGACCCGTGGTCGAGCCAACCGGAATCGTGGATCAAGTTGGCCCCTACGAGGGCGGAGACGAGGCAGGAGAAGGCGGCCTCGGCAGCAGCCTGGGCATCGGGCAACTTGGCGTCGGAGCAGCCGGCGGTGCCGAAGAAGGGAAGCTGGTAGAACTGTGCCATCTGCGCCAGCGCGGCGATCATGAGGGTCATCTCGGGAGCCGAGTACGAGAAGACGGTGGTCCGCATATCCATCACCGTGGAGAAAGCACCGTAGATGAAGGGTGCCCCTGGTCTGACCAGCTGGGCAAGTACGAGGCCGCTGAGCGACTCGGCGCTGCCCTGGACGATCTGGCCCGCGAAGGTGGCAGGTGCCGTGCTTCCGGACTGAGGCGCGGGGTAGTTGATGAGCGGTATCCCGTTCTCGGCGCTGAACAGGATTTTATCGACGGCTGGGTCGTAGTAGAGGAGAGGAGAGATCGGCTCGGAGTAGTGGACGCAGGTGGGTGCCTGCTGGAACTGCTCTTTGCTGCCAGCGATGAGCACTGCCATCTCGTAGATGTCGCGCACGCTGTTAGCGTCCTTGCAGCAGAAGACCAACGGCTTCTCGGTGTGGGTGAAGACCTGCTTGGCGACGACGCGGTCGGCGATGTCGGGGGGCACATCGTCCGCCATGCCGATGGTCATCGTCCAGGTGTAGTTGGGCAGGGCGTCGGCCACTGTGGACGTGACGCGGCAGTCGTCGCTGACGAACCGCCGCCGCTCGTTCGTGTTGGGGTCCAAATAGTCTATGCAGTCCAGGCTGGGACCGAACCAGTACTTGTCGCCCTCCAGGAACACCTGGCGCTCGCCCCTGCGGTTGCCGAGCACCACGCGCGGGGGTGCCGTACGAATCGCGTCCTCTACCATCCAAGCGGGAATGTAGACCCGGTCTCCTTCGACGCGTGCGCCACCGCCGTGCAGGAGCTCCAGGGCACGCGGGTGGGAAACCTGGACGCCGGTCCGCTCGAGGACTTCCAGGGTGGCCTGGTGGATGTGAGAGATCTGACTCGCGTTGAGCACGGACAGGCGAGGCCTGAACTTCAAGTCGGGACAGAACATATCTTGCTCCTTCTGATCTACTGCGGCTGCCGGGTAGGTGCAGCCCTGGCCAAGTGGCCCGCGCGCAATGCTGGAGCCGGTGCGGCGCAAGGGCGTCGCGGGGTTGAGCCGAGAAGTCGACTTTCCCCCAAGAACCTGAGATCGCGGCCCGGTAAGAACCGGGGAGAAAGGCCAAATATCAGATATTCAGTAAGTTACGTACATTATACCACAGGAATCGCAGGCAGTCAAGAGTCTCCAGGGCGGTCGACGAAGACCGGTTGTGTGCACCGCCTGCGCCGGGGCCAACCTCAGGCTCTGGCCTCCTCCAGCAAGCGTTCCTCGACGTAGAGCATGTGGTTCAGAGCTGCACGCCGGGCTGCCGCGACATCGTGCTGCTCGATGGCCGTGGCCTGGGCGACGTGGTACCGCGTGGCCTCCTCTTTGACGTTGGGGAGCCGGATGGCGTCCTGGATGAACTCGAGGAGGAGCTCGCGCGCTAGATGGTAGAAGGCCTGAAGCAGCTCGTTGTGAGCAGCGTCGGCAACCGCGAGGTGGAAGTCCCAGTCGGCGCTGACGAAGTCCTCGTCGTCCCCAATGACTTCGTGGGCCTGTCTGAGCGCCTCCCAGATTCTTTCGATGTCTTCGGGCGTAGCCTTCCTGGCGGCCAGCTCGGCCAGCGCTACCTCCAGGAACTTGCGGGCTTCGTAAATGGTGTCGGCGTCGATGTCCCCGAAGCGGTTGGTGATCATTGAGGGGTGGATGATGCTATCCAGCGCGTCGTGGCGGACCCAGGTCCCTTTTCCAGGCCGGGATTCGACCAAGCCCACGGCGGAGAGGGACTGAATCGCTTCATGTATGGTTGAGATTCCCACATCAAACTGCTCAGCAAGCCTCCGTCGCGGGGGGAGCAGCTCGCCTGGACCGAACGTGCCGTCAAAGATCATCTGACGGATCTGGTCGGCCGTATCGTCGACGAGGGTGCTTCTTCCGGCTGTCTGAATCACATTATCTGCGCTCCTTAGTGGGCGAGCAGTTCGGACAGTGGGCACTGGCCGCTGCGACTACAGTATAGATCAGATATTCAGAATTACGTTGATTATAGCATGTTTTTGATTGCCTATCAAGCCGTGCAGGTCACATCGATTGGAGGAGCGCGAGGGTGAGTGCTTTGGTACCAGGTTCGACTTCACCGGCCGGGCCGACGCAGGCAGGGCAGCCGTCGCTGCAGGGACAGTCCAACACCCTGTCGAGGGAGGCTCCCAACAGCTCGTCACGGATCTCGTAGAGCCGTGCGCTGAGGCCGGCACCGCCGGGCACGCTGTCGTAGAGGGTGACGGTGGGCAAACCCCTCTCCTTAGAGCGGGCCTCTACGGTTGAGCCCAGATCCCCTGGGGCGCACATGAGGTGTAGTGGCGCCAGGTTGCGCAGCAAATAGGCTAAGCCGCTCAGCGCTCCACGGGCTCCACGCGCCCGCTCGGCAAGGCGATGGCAGGTGGGGCATAGGGTGACGAGGTTATCGAGCCGGTTGGCGAGCTGGTAGAGGTCGTTCTTGCCGGGTACATAGCCGAAGGCACGGAAGGGTGTGACGTGGTGTACATCGTGCCGGCGACCATCTAGCTCTGGCGCCCCGCAGCGCCGGCAGCGGTAGTCATCGCGGGCTCGGGCGGCGTCCCGCTGGGCCGCCCAGTTGGGGCCCCGGTCGATCGGCACGCTGAGGATGCCGGCCTTCTGCAGCCGCTCGGTGAGAGCAGTGGAAAGGGCAAACCAGTAGCCGATGGTGCGCATCTGCTGCTCGGGCAGATCGATAGGGGCCCAGGACAAGACCTCGTGCGTGTAGCGCTTCACGCGACGGTAGCCCGTGGCTCTGGTCGTGACTAGCAGCTCGCCGTACGCGTGAAGGGTTCCGCGCTCCGTCTCACTCTGCCAGCGATCCGCTTCGAGGGTGGACCGCAGGACGGACAGTACGTCGACCTGCGTAACAGAACTGGCACGCGTGTAGTAGTCGAGGGCCTCGGGGCGGACGCGGGCTATGCCGTGCTCCCAGTCGAGAGATTCGACCACAAAGGTCCCACCACGGTGCAGGTATACCGCTCCCTCGTGAATGAGAATGGGGGCACTGGGCCGATCCATCTCGCCGATGACCTCGGGCTGGTCGTCGATGTTCCGCCCGATGCTCTGAATGGTGATGTTGTCGGGGGAACTGGTGCGCAGCGAGAGACCCGCGGCTGGGTAGCCATCACCGATCCAGGTGAAGCTGCCGTTGTGACGATGGACCAGGCCCTCGGCAGCCAGCAGGTCCAGGATGGCCGGCACGTCGTTGAAACTGCCGAAGGACTCGCTGGCCTCGAAGGGAAGCTCGAAGGCTGCGCACGCCAGATGGTTCGTCAGCACGGCCAGATTGTCGGCGTCGAGCAAGGCGTGCTCCACGTTCTGGCCGAAGAAGTAATCCGGGTGGGACATCAGGTACTGGTCCAACGGTTGGGCGCTCGCGATCAGGACTGCGCTGGACAGCCCCGTGCGCCGGCCCGCGCGACCAGCCTGCTGCCAGGTGCTGGCGATAGTACCGGGGTAGCCCGTCATCACGCATGCACCAAGCTGGCCGATGTCGATGCCCAGCTCGAGAGCGTTGGTCGCCACGACGCCGCGGATATCCCCATCACGCAGGCCACGCTCTATGGCACGCCGCTCGTTGGGGAGGTAGCCGCCACGATAACCTTGGATCAGGCTCGGGTTACCGCCGGCTGCGGTGATGGCGTCCCGCAGATAGCCCAGCAGGACCTCTGTCGTCAGGCGAGCGCGAGCGAAGACGATGGTCTGAACGTCGGCCTCAAGGAACTGCGCAGCCACATCCTTCGCCACGAGGATGGCGCTGCGCCGGATGCCGAGGTCATGATCGACGAGCGGGGGATTGTAGAAGATGATGTGTTTCTCACCCCGGGGAGCGCCGTCGTCGTCAACGAGCGTCGCCGGCACCTCGGTGAGCCGCTCGGCTAAGTCGCGGGGATTGGCGATCGTGGCAGATGCGCAGACGAAAAGTGGGGCGGAGCCGTAGAATCGGCAGATGCGCGTCAAACGCCGGAGGACGTTTGCTGCGTGGCTGCCGAAGACTCCCCGGTAGGTGTGGATTTCGTCGAGCACGACGTATCGCAGCTTGCTGAAGAAACGCATCCAGCGGGTGTGATGGGGCAGTATACCCATGTGGAGCATATCGGGGTTGGTGATAAGCAGACGTGCCTCGTTACGGATGGTCGATCGATGGGACGAGGGTGTATCGCCATCGTAGGGCCGAACGACGATGGAGGATGCAGACCTCGCGGCACGAGAAGCCAGACTGGAGACCAGCGTCTGGATGTTCGCGATCTGATCGTGTGCCAGCGCCTTGGTGGGGAAGACGTACAGGGCGCAGGCCTGCGGGTCGTTGAGCAGCGTGTCGAGGACGGGCAGGTTGTAGGCGAGGGTCTTCCCAGAAGCGGTCGAGGTCGACAATACGACGTGTTGACCGGCCAGAACTGCCTCGATGGCCTGCGCCTGATGGACGTAGGGCTGCTCGATGCCCTGGGCCTGAACGGTGGCGACGAGCCGGGGGTCGATCGCTTTGGGCCAGCGGGTCGTGCGCGCCTGGCGAGGCGGGACCCGCTGCCAAGTGGATACGCAGCGCATGAAGCGAGCGTCCTGGCCGAAGGCGCTGAGAACGTCAGCGAGACTCATCGTTGAGACATTATAGGCCGAATGGGTGTCGAAGCAAAGGCGGGTCACCCGTAGGAATCGCGCGCAGTGGTCGCCATATGGGAGCGTCGCCTGGGGAAGGGGGGCTTTGAGCGCCTTCCAGCAGAAGAAGCAGGGAGGCTCGTTGACAGCCCTGCGCTATCAATGTATATTGCCGGCGACATGAAGGCAGTGGACGGTCACACGCTCGAAGATCACATCGAGGCCGTGCTGTTCGATCTGGATGGCACGCTGATGAACAGCGACGACCAAGCGGTGGAGAGGCTGGCCCTGCGATTGCAGAGGCTGGGTTGCCGCTATCCCCATCGGAGTGCGCGATGGCTGGTGATGACCGCCGAGACGCCCCTGAATATGCTGATCACCCTGCTGGACACCCTGGGACTCGATGCGCCCTTGCTTGGGCTGTGGGCGAGATCGCGCGGCCTGCGGCGAGGAACGGTGCAGCCAGATTACCTGCTGATGGAAGGCGCGGGTGCGATGCTTATGGCGCTGAAAGGGCGTTTCCGGCTGGTCATCGTCACCACCCGCGGGCTGAGCGACGCAAAGGCCTTCCTCGAGCAGCACGGGCTAGCTGACCTCTTCGAGGCAGTGGTGACCCGGGAGAGCACGGCGCGCCTGAAGCCACATCCGGCTCCCATCCGGCGAGCAGCAGGTCAGCTAGGTGTTCCCGTCGAGCGGTGCGTGATGGTGGGGGACACAACGCTGGATATCCGGAGCGCACGGCGTGCCGGCGCGAAAGCGGTGGCTGTGCTGTGTGGATTTGGTAAGCGCGGCGAGTTGGAGCGGGCCGGGGCTCACGTTGTGCTGGACCACGTGGCGGCGCTGGCGGCCGTTCTGTAGGTCGCGTTCGTAGATGGCAACTGTGGCGCGCTTGGCATTGACGAGAGAAGGGACACGGGTTGGTGGACGACTTTTCCTACACTCCTATTGAATCCCACATAGGCACAGTCTGGGTCGCTTCGACCCACAAGGGTGTGTGCAAGGTGTCTCTAGGCGCTCGAGGCGAGGAGGCCTTTCGAAGCTGGCTGTCGGATCGCGCTAGCGCCGCACGGCCGCGGGGGGAGCCGGAGTCCTTGATGCGTGCAGTCTCTCAGCTCCGTGAGTACCTATCTGGTCGGCGGCAGGTTTTTGAGCTACCGTTGGACGTGCGGGGCACGGCCTTCCAAAGGGCTGTCTGGAACCGTGTGGGGCACATCCCGTACGGCGAGACAACGACCTACGGGGCGATTGCCTATCTGATTGGGAATCCGAACGCTTCGAGAGCCGTAGGCGCCGCGGTAGGGGCGAACCCTGTACCCATCATCGTGCCCTGTCACAGGGTCATCGGGGCAAGCGGCGCGCTGACCGGGTTCGGTGGAGGTCTGGAGGTGAAGGAATCGCTGCTGCGGCTGGAGGGCGCCTATCCCTTGTAGAGTCCAACGGGGGGCGGGGCAAGAGAAGGCCCTTCCTGGATCATCATGCGCGATGACTTGAGACAGCGGCTTCGCGAGTTGGGCGTGGTGAGGGGCGTCTACGAGCTGGCGGCTCAGCCAGCGCGTCCGGCGGTTGCGATCGAGGACATCGTCGAGGGCTCGTTTTACACGACCTCACGAGGCCAGTGCTTTGTTGGGAGGGAAACCTTCGGACGCGACCATGTCCACGGTGTTCTGCCCCTCTCAGCTTTCTTGCAACTCCCCACGGAGGCAATCGCACAGGTCGGACTCGATGAGAGTCTGGTCGGCCTGGACCTGCGCCGCTTCTGTTTCCTGGACACAGAGACCACTGGCCTCTCGGCAGGCTCGGGAACGATGGCTTTCGTCGTGGGAATCGGCTTCTTCGCTGGCGATGGCTTCGAACTGCACCAGTACTTCCTGCGCGATCCCGGCGATGAGCCGGCCATGGTGGAGGCCCTTCTGGAGCTGTTCCCGGGCTTCGAGGCTCTGGTGTCGTTTAACGGCCGGTCGTTCGACGTGCCGATCATAGAGAATCGCCTGATTCTGGCTCGGGTGCCACCGACGCTGCGCCATATGCCGCACTTGGACCTGCTCCATCCGGCTCGGCGGCTTTGGCGCTACGCGCTTTCCTCGTGCGCTCTCACCTCGCTGGAGCGGGAGGTGCTGGGTGTGCGCCGCGAACAGGCCGATGTCCCGAGCGGCTTGATCCCCTACCTGTACCGCGACTATCTGCGCACCGGCGACGCTCGCGACATGAAGCGCGTGCTATACCACAACAAGATCGACATACTTAGCATGGTGACACTGGCTGTGTGCCTCTGTAGAGCGTACGCCGACCCATGGAATGCTGGTCAGTTTGCGCAGGGTGGTGCGCCGAGTGTTGGAGAGCTGTATGCCCTGGGCCGTTGGTATGCGGGTGAGGGGCGCGTCGAGGAGGCCGAGAGAGCCTACCGTGCGGCCGTGCGGCTGCCCTTTCGCGATGACTGGTCCATAAGAGGATGGACGCTGCGGGAATTAGCCCTGCTCCTGAAACGCGACGCGCGGCGCGATGAGGCCTTTGCGTTCTGGCAGCAGCTGGCTTTGGAGTCACGAAAAGACGCCCTCGGGGAGGCGGCGGGCATCCTGGCTCACGTGGAGCTGGCGAAGTACTTCGAGTGGACGGTGGGAGACCTGGAACGGGCGGCTGCCTGGACTGGAGCGGCCTTGCAGCGGGTGATGGATGGGATGCGGGGTACGCAGCGGAGCAAGAAGGAGGCCGACCTCCGCCACCGATTGGCGCGTTTGGAGCGGAAAATGGCCGCGGCTTGGGTGGAGGGTACGAAGTCCCCAGGGTCCTAGGCTCGTGGGTGACCGAGCCGGAACGCCGAGGTCGCACGGGTGTTTCATGGAGCGTGATGTGCCGATTGTGGACGGCCTCATGGAATCGTGCTACAATACCAGCTTGTCCCATTCCGGAGATTGAGTATGCGTCGCTGCCTCTTCATTGCATTTGGTGTGATCGTGTTCCTGGCCCTGCGGGCCGGACCTGTTGCTGCCGCCGGGCTAGAAGACCCTGGGGCACCTAAGCGCTCCAGCCCGGCGCGCTACGTGTGCGTCCCCACGGTAGTGT
>JASFVG010000160.1:0-9923 GCA_050049955.1 Anaerolineae bacterium
ACGGCTCACCTCCTCACCTTCCGGCCCTACTCCTGACTTGGCCAGAGTATGCCACAAACTTGTGAAGAAAGTATGAACAGGTATGGGAGATGTGATGAATCGGCGGGGTTGCCGCCCTGCCAGGCGGCCAAGAGGAAATGGGAAGTCAGAGCTGGGAGCTGTTGCGAACGGTACCAGCGGACAGATTCGCAGAGATCGCGGCGAGCTGCAGACAGCCCGCTGCGCGAGGAGCGGGCTCCGTGCCTCGCCGGTCAGATCGAAGTCAGCTGTTTTTTCAGCGACGCGGGTCTTGCCGTCGACGTGTGGCGGTCTCTTCGTTGCTCCGCCACAGGGCAAGGCGCCAGGGCCGAAGTCAACAGAGGAGCTTGGGCATCGCCGCCGCCACCAACCGAGCCCCGAATGAGCGCCCAGGCAGGAAGACATACGGGGGTCCGCAGGGAAGGGGCTCATCCCTGGTGTGAGCGGCAGCGCTCTTCAGTCACCCCGGGGCAGGGGCACCCCAGGGAGAGCCCGAGGGCGAGTCTGTTGGCCCGCTCAGTCGTCGCTGGTCAGGCGGTCTAGGAACTCGCGGGCCTGAGGGATCGCGAGCAGTTTCTCTTTGAAGAACGCGTTGACCAGGCTTTCCACCTTGAGTCGCGACTCAGAGATCAGGCTGCCTCGGTCATCACCCAGTTCCATCCAGCCGGTGATGTCGTCGCGCAGCCGCAGTAGGGCCATGACGATCTCCGTTTCCATCGGTCCTTCGGTTGTCTCGATCACGGCGCGGATCAGCTCGTCCGTCTGCTGCACGACAGTCTTCCGGTCTAGCGTGGAGCCTGGCTGACCCGCGTCATCGAGCGTGTCGAGAAGCGACCAGACCTGGTAGAGAAGTGCTGCCGGTTCGTCGAATAGCTCCCGGATGACGGCGGCGCCCTCGTGCTGGCCCGTCAGGCGGAAGATGTTGTACATCCGCTTGGCGGCCTTGCCGTAGTTGGCGGGATCGTGCGTGTACTTGCGGACCTCGCCTGTGATCTGTTCCACATACTCTTCCAGTGCCCGGGGAGAGACGTGCCTGGCCAGTTTGCTGAACAGGGGAACAGACTCGGCTTCCAGGTAGACCTCCTGGAAGTAGGGGTCCAGGAAACCATCCAGAGGGATGATATCGCCGTCAGGTGTCTCCCAGGTCACGTCGAGCATGTTGCTGGCATTGACCACGTGACCACGCTCCGGCTCGGCGATGACCCAGTCCATCTTGCACCACCCCGGGTCAAGGCACGCGTAGCTCCATTCCACCTCCCACGGCTCTCCCGATGCTCTATAGACGCGCATCCGTCCTTCCTTGACCTCTTCAGGGCTCCAGGAGACCGGCGAACCAGCGGTGAGGCGCTCCCCATCCTTCACCACCTCCGACTTCCAGGTGCCGAACTTGACCTCGATCAGCTCATAGTTGGGGCCCTCGAACTTGTCCAGCGCCTTGTCGCGCATCAGATCAGCCAGCACGCGACAGGCCTCCTCACGCGTCTGCGCCTTGATGTTGACGCGCTCGAAGTAGTCGCAGTCGCCCGGATACCGCTGGATCACGCCTTGGGCCGCACTGCCGGCCAGGCTAATGGCTGTCTCGACGTTTGGTAGGTCTGGAAGCTGGACGATGTCGGCGATCCGCCGGTAGCGGTCCAGCGTTTCCTTGTCGAAGTCGAGCAACGTGATCTCGTGACCGTAGATACCGGCCTCCACATCGATGTCCCAATCCATCGCATCCGACGCGGACATCGACGTGAGCCACTGTGCCACGTCAGCTTCATCCACCTCTACGCCCAGTGCCTGGGCAGTTCTTATGATCTGCGCTACATCTTCGCGGGCGCGTCCTGCAGATTGCTGATCCATCGTTTCTGATCCCCCTTTCTAGACGTGGCCTTCCGGTCCATTGTGGCCTCGATTGCGAGACCTGTCAACGCAATGTTACGCCGGGTGTGCGACCTGTCGAGCCTGCCTGCCCCTACCCGGCTTGGCCCATCAGGAGCCTGAGCTGTCGAGCTGTGCCCACCGCCTGTCCCTGCCAATGGTTGTTCATGTAGACGAGAGTCAGAGGGACTTCACCGTCCAGCTCCTGGATCTTCGGTACCCATTCTGTCAGCTCCTCGTCGCTGTAGGTGTAGTCGTACCGCTCCCAGGCTTCATCATGTCGCCACCATTTCTTGTAGTTCCTGCCGTGGAAGCGGACGTACGCAACGGGCCCCGTCGCAACTGCCACGGGCGGAACGAGGCTCTTGAACTGGGGCTGATCCACGCAGCAGAATCCCAGGTCGAGTGAGCGCAGCTCCTCAAAGGTCCGTTCATCGATCCACTCGCGGGAGCGGAACTCGACGACGACCGGCACATCTGCAAGGCCCTCCCGAACGACGTTCAGGTATTCGCGGTTCGCGGGATTGGCGTGGAATGAGTGCGGGAACTGGGCCAATACGCAGGCGAGCTTCCCCTGATCGATCAGCGGGGCCAGCGCAGTTGAGAACTGCTCCATCTGAGGCCCCGGGTCCTCCCTCTCGTGGGTGATGCCCCGGAAGGCCTTGATCGAGAACAGAAAGCCCTCAGGGACCTTGGCGGCTATCTGGTCCAGCGTTCGAGCGTCGGGGATGCGGTAGTAGCTGAAGTTGAGCTCGCATGTGGGGAACTCCCGGGCGTAGTAGTTGAGCCATTGTCGCTTGGGCAGGTCCCCAGGATAGACTGGTCCAACCCAGTCCTTGTAGCTGAACCCGCTCGTCCCGATGAGAACAGTCATAACCGATGCTCCTTACCTCGAACCGGCTCACCAGGGCAACCTATCACCTTCAGACCGCTGCACCGGTTGCCTGTCGGCGAGGGGAGTACGGCTCGCCCCCTACAGCCTTCCTGGTCTCGACCCAACTGCCCAGCCTAGGTATTATACCAGAGCTCCTCTCGATTCCCAGACGGGAGAGCAGTGCAAGGTTGTAGTAGTCATCGCGTGAGGGTGAGCTGCCCAAGCGTGGTGCTATCTACACGCCTCAAGCTACGTGCCCTGCGAGCACGCCGCTCCTGCTCGCCGCCCACGATGCCATCAGCCCTGCTGCTCGCCTCGGCGTTCCTGCAATCAAGGCTACACCACATCTCACAGCACGCGTTTGACTTGGTCAGGATGCAGCGTATAATGGCCTACGCCAAAACACGTAGACGGGCCGCGCGGTCTCTGTCGGCGCGCCCAGGGCGCCGCCCTGCATGGACGCATAAGGAGGTGTCAGCGGGATCAGCATCTGATCGTGCACCCATGATCTGCCTGCACACGTGCAACTTAGCCATGAAGGATGATGAGGAGGGAAAGATGAAACGCCTACTTGTTTCTGGTTTGTTGCTAGCAGTGCTGCTGACCGCGACCCAATGTGGGCCGGCCGCCACGCCTGAGCCGACCTCGCCGCCGGCGGAAGAGGCTGCGCCGGAGGAAGCGCCGGCCGAGGAAGCACCCCCAGCCCGGACAGTCGTCATCGGCTTCACCGCCTCCCAGACTGGGAAGTACAACGTCTCCTCCACCCGACAGGTCAATGGCCTGAACCTGTGGATGGAGGAGGTCAATTCCGCCGGCGGGATCGAACTAAGCGACGGCACGGTCGTCACGTTTGATTCCAAGTCCTACGACGACGAAAGCACCACGGAACGCGTGCAGGAACTCTACACCCGGCTGGCCACCGAGGACGACGCCGACTTCCTGATTAGCCCCTACTCCAGCGGCCTGACCGCTGCGGCTGCGGTGATTGCCGAGCAGTATGGCAAGGTGATGATCACCACAGGGGCTGCCTCCGATGCCACCTACAAGGAAGGCTACACCCTGGTCTTCCAGGCCTATACCCCCGCTAGCCGCTACCTGACTGGTGCCGTGGACCTGCTCGCCATAGTTGACCCCAGCGTCAAGAAAGTGGCCTTTGTGTACGAGAACACCAAGTTCGCCACCAGCGTGGTGGAGGCGGCTGAGGCCTACGCCGAAGAGAAAGGCTACGACATTGTCCTATTCGAGGGCTATGATGCAGAGACGGCTGACTTCGGGCCCTTCATCAACAAGATCCTGGAGGCCGGTGCAGAGGCAATCCTGGGTGGGGGCCACTTCCAGGATGGCAGTACCTTTGCCCGGCAGATCCACGAGAAGGAAGTGGACATCAAGTTCTTCACCCTGCTGGTCGCTCCGCCCGAGCCAGACTTCGCCGACCTGGGCGACGCCGCAGTGGGGGTGATCGGTCCCAGCCAGTGGGAACCGCTTGCTGCCTTCACACCAGAATCCGCCGAAGAGGCTGGCCTGGAATGGTTCGGTAAGCTGGGTGACGAATTCGTGGACGCCTATGAAGGTGCTTACGACGAGGAGCCCTCCTATCACTCCATCGGAGGGTATGCGGCCGGTCAGATCCTGGAGAAGGCCATCTTGGACGCTGACTCAACAGACCCTATGGCCATCAAGGCGGCGATGGAGAAGATGGACATCCTCACGTGCTACGGTCGGGTGAAGTTCGAGACCAGCGAGGAGGCTCACGGCCTGCAGATTGGTCACGACATGGTCTACATCCAGTGGCAGAAGGATGACGCCGGCAATCTGGCTAAACAGGTGGTATGGCCGCTGGCGGGTGCCACGGCCGAGACGCTCTATCCCAAGCCGTAGGCGTACGTGTTGTGTGAGCCCTGTAGGCCTAGTTGACCCGGGCGAACCAGCTCGCGGCGGGCCTACGGGGCTCCTGTCGGGAAGACTACAGGAGATATCCATGGAAATCTTGTTCGCCTCTCTGGCCGATGGGCTGCTCCTGGGATTCGTCTATGGCATCGCGGCTATGGGGCTCTCCCTGATTTGGGGCGTAATGGATGTGATCAACCTCTCACACGGCCCCGTCATTGCCCTAGGCATGTTTGGTGTCTACTTGGCCTTCACGGGTCCCGGATGGAATCCCTACTTGACGCTACTGTTGGTAGCTGTGGTCGGTCTGCTACTGGGTGTTCTGATCTACGGCGTGGCCGTCCACCGGGTGCTGGACGCGCCGCACCTGTCCACTCTGTTGGCCACGTTTTCCGTCAACATGATCATGATCGGCATTGGGACCGCGATCTTCACCACATCGCCCCGCAATGTAGACTTCTCTCTTGGAAGTTTCTCTCTAGGGTCAGTCAGCCTGACGTGGACGCGCGTGGCGGCGGCTTTGGCAGCCGTGGCGGTAACCGCCGTGCTCTACTTGTTCCTCTACCGTACCCGACCAGGCAAAGCAATCCGGGCGGTGGCGAACAACCGGGCAGCAGCCGAATTGATGGGTATTCCTGCCTCTTGGGTACTGGCGCTCAGTTTCGGCCTGGGTACCATGCTGGCCGCCATATCAGGCGGCTTGATCTCAACGCTTTTCCCCTTCACCGTCCTGGCGGGCGCTCGCTACGAGTTGAAGAGCTTCGTGATCTGCGTGTTGGGGGGCCTAGGCAATCCGCTGGGTGCCCTCATCGGCGGCTTGCTTCTGGGCGCGCTGGAGGGCGTTATTCCTGTATTGGGCAGCATCCCAGGGATCCCTTCGATAGAGACAACCTGGGTGCCTGTCATCGAGTTTGTCCTATTCGTGATCATCCTGCTGGTGAAGCCCTCGGGCCTATTGGGGCGTGAATCATGAAACCTTGGCGAAACCCCGGTCTATGGCTCGTGTTGGCGCTGACGGCTGTGGTGAGCCTGTGGCCAGCCCTCGCCACAAACAAGGCCTATTCGCGAGAGGTGGCATTCACTATCCTGAAGGCGGTCGCGCTGGCTTCCAGCCTGAACATCATTCTGGGCTATACCGGTTACGTGAGCTTTGGGCACATCGTCTTCTTTGGTGTGGGGGGCTACGTCGGGTTCTACTTGATGAGCGTTCACAATGCGCCTCTCTATGTGGCCGTACCGGCCGGCGCCCTGGCTGCTGGCGTGCTTGCATTCCTGCTGGGGAGGGCGATCCTTAGGTTGCGCGGTGCCTACTTCGCCCTGGCGACCATCGGTGTCAACGAGGCCGCGCGAGCCTTCATCAAGAACTTCGAGCTGTTCGGGGGTCCCATCGGCATGTCGCTGAACTTCCGCGTGTACAAGGCCTACGGCGGCCCTGACCAGGCTCTGTGGATCGCCTTTGCCTCCCTTGCGGTACTGACCATGGTGACGGTTCTTGTCAGCTTCCTGGTCAAGGCCTCCCGGTTTGGACTGGGCCTGCTGGCCATCCGCGAGAACGAGGATGCGGCGGAGGTCATGGGGGTGGTCGCGCCGACCGCCAAGACCTGGGCCTATGTCATCTCTGCTGTCTTTCCCGGGATGGTCGGCGTGCTCTTCTTCTTCAAGAATGGCAACATCGAGCCGCCCGACGCATTCAACCTCCACCAATCGATTGAGACCATCGTCATGGTGATGCTGGGCGGCCACGGCACAGTGTTGGGACCAGTGCTCGGCGCGGCCTTGTACCAGCGCCTCCGCGGCCTTCTTCTCATCAGTCCGCTATTCAAGAACATCCAGCTTGCGGTCTCCGGCGTGATCCTGCTGATCATCATTCTCTTCGTGCCAGCGGGCGTGGTCGGGTGGCTGCGTGGTCGCTTCCTACGTCTGCGGAGGGTGCTGGAATGACCGGACACACCCATACCAACGTGATCCTGCAAGTAGAGGACGTCTCGAAGTGCTTTGGCGGCCTGGAGGCTGTATCGCGGGTCGGCTTCGACCTGCCCGAGGGCCAAATCCTGGGTCTGATCGGGCCCAACGGCGCGGGAAAGACAACTCTCTTCAACTGCATCAACGGGGTGTACCCGCCGACCGAGGGGAAGGTGATCTTCCGGGGCCAGGACATCACCGGCTGGCACCCCTACGACGTGGCCCGGTTGGGGTTAGCCCGCACGCACCAGATTGTACAGCCACTGAACGAACTGACAGTGCTCGAGAACGTGATGGCTGGGGCATGCTTCGGTCACGAGCGACAGTCGCTGGGTCGAGCGCGAGGGATCGCCGACGAGGTATTGGCTTTCGTCGGGCTTCCTGGGAGGCGTGATGCGCTGGCTGGCAGCCTGAACGTGGCCCAGAAGAAACGCCTGGAGCTCGCACGGGCCTTGGCCGCCCGACCCTACCTGCTGCTCCTGGATGAGGTACTGGCCGGACTCAACCCGGCGGAGATCGCGGAGATGGTCGAGGTCGTGCTCCAGATCCGCGAACAGGGTGTGACCATCTTCATCATCGAGCACGTCATGCACGCGCTGATGAACGTGTCGGATCGGGTCATCGTGATCGACTACGGAGAGCAGATCGCTGAGGGTACACCGGAGGAGGTGGGTAACGACCCCAAGGTGATTGAAGCCTACCTGGGCGATCCCAAGCTGGCCGAACAGCTCTTGGGCCAATAGGCAGTATCCAGCGCCGGACAAACAGAGACCAGGTACCACAGGAGAGATAGGACATGGCGTTCTTGGAGATTAGAGACCTTTCTTCCGGCTACGGCGAGCTCCAGATTCTGTGGGGAGTCTCGCTCAAGCTGGAAGCCGGGAAGCTCACAGCCCTCGTGGGTTCCAACGGGGTGGGCAAGACCACGCTGTTACGCACTGTGGTGGGACTGCTTAAACCCTGGCAGGGTTCGGTCACCTTTGATGGTCGTGACCTGACCCGCGTGTCGCCCCATGCCAAGGCTGCTCAAGGGCTGGTGTTGGTGCCCGAGGGCCGCCAACTGTTCACGGACATGAGTGTCTACGAGAACCTGGAGATGGGGGCCTTCACCAAGCGGGCCCAAGCCCACTTCCAGCAACACCTGGGAAGGGTGTATCGGATGTTCCCGGTTCTGCAACAGCGGAGCAACCAGAAGGCTGGCACCCTCTCCGGTGGCGAGCAGCAAATGCTGGCCGTCGCGCGTGGGCTGATGGCCGAACCGGATATCCTGATGTTCGATGAATTGTCGCTCGGCCTGGCGCCATTCTTGGTGCTGGAGTTGTTTGGGATTCTGCAGCGCCTGAGGGACGAGGGTCTCACGATGTTACTGGTGGAGCAGAACGTTCAGCTGGCCCTGGCCATCAGCGACTACGCGTACGTGCTGGCCGATGGGCGCGTCACACTGGAGGGCCCTTCCCGCGAGATCGCCAAGGAGGAGTACGTCAAAGAGGCCTACCTCGGGATCTGATCTGCGAGTGTCCGAGAGCCGGAACCGCTCAGACGCACGATAGCCCACGTAGATGACCTCTCCGGGGCACACTGGGCTCGTCTGCCTCTGACCGGCACGCTCGATGCGGATGAGGGAGGGAGACAGTATGAAGGCAATGCTCTTGCGCGAGCCGGCCCCAATTGAGCAGGAACCGCTTGAGCTCGCCGATCTACCGGTCCCCGAGCCCGGCCCCCATCAGGTCCGGATCAACGTCCACGTCTGCGGCATCTGCCACACTGATCTCCATACCGTGGAGGGCGATCTACCTTTGCCCCGGCTTCCCGTCGTCCCCGGTCATCAGGTCGTGGGCACGGTATCAGCGCTGGGCGAGGGCGCTGTGCGGCACAAGATAGGCGACCGAGTGGGGGTTGCGTGGCTGCACCACGTCTCGTGTGACGGCTGCGAGTACTGCACGCGGGGACTCGAGAACCTGTGCCCCGGCGCCAGGTTCACAGGCCTGCACGCCGATGGCGGCTACGCCGAGGCCATGCTGGCCTATGAGGATTTCACTTACCCGATCCCGACCGAGCCTCGTTCAGGCAAGGGTTTCTCGGATGTGGAGGCAGCGCCGCTCCTCTGCGCCGGCATTATCGGTTACCGGGCACTCAAGATCAGCCAGGTCGAGCCCGGGCAGCGCCTGGGGATGTACGGGTTTGGTGGCTCCGCCCACGTCACGATCCAGGTGGCGCTCCATTGGGGCTGCGAGGTCTACGTCTTCACCCGCAGCGAGGGCCACCGACAGCTGGCGCGGGTACTAGGCGCCGTATGGGTAGGCGGCGCCGAAGACACTCCGCCAGAAATGATGCACGCGAGCATCGTCTTCGCCCCGGCGGGCTGGGTTGTCCCGGAGGCGCTGCGAGTACTGCACCGGGGCGGTACGGTAGCGCTGGCGGGTGTGACGATGACGCCCATCCCGGAGCTGGACTATGATCGGCTGCTCTACTGGGAGCGCGGCATTCGGAGCGTTGCCAACTTCACCCGGCAGGACGTCGACGAGTTGCTGGACTACGCCGCCCTGATCCCGATCAAGACCACGGTCCAGAGCTTCCCGCTGGAGCAAGCCAACCAGGCGCTGCTGGCGCTCGAGCGAAGCCAGATTGACGGGGCCGGGGTATTGGTTGTGAACGGCGGTCGCTAGCGGGAAGCAGATAACGGGAGAGGCCCCTCCGATTGGGTGCACCCTGCCGCGTGCGGCCGGCAATCCGCCCAGAACGGCGCGCTGCTATACTTGAACCCCCCGTCCGGCAGGAGCGCTACCACCACGCCTTCATCCAGCCCCCGCCCGACCCTCAACGCGGCAACGACCGCAGCCCCGGCGGAGATGCCCACGAACAGCCCCTCGTGGCGAGCCAACCGGCTAGCCATCGCCTCGGCCTCTCTTGTGCTCACCTCAGCGATCCGATTCAGCAGGCTGGCATCGTAGATACGAGGTACGTCGGCCGTACCCAAGTGCTTCAGCCCTGAGATGCCGTGCCGGGGCAGTTCCGGCTGAACACCTACGAGCTGTACGCCCGGGTTCCTTTCCTTCAGGTAACGCCCAGTGCCCATCATCGTTCCAGCAGTCCCCAGGCCAGCCACGAAATGCGTGATCGTCCCGTCCGTCTCACGCCAGATTTCCGGGCCTGTGGTGGCATAGTGGGCAAGGGGGTTGGCCGGGTTGTTGTACTGGTCGGCGTAGAAGTACTCCTCCGGTCCGCCGGCGACAAGCTCTCGAATGACCTGGCGCGCCCCATCGGTGCCAGAAGCGGGGTCGGTGAGCGCCAACTGAGCACCGTAGGCCAGCAGGATCTG
>JASFVG010000161.1:0-9852 GCA_050049955.1 Anaerolineae bacterium
CGACGCATGAGGCGACCCAGGGATTCGCGAAGGGCTCTGAAGCGCAGTTCTTGCTGAACACGA
This sequence comes from Anaerolineae bacterium, assembly GCA_050049955.1. Classification (GTDB taxonomy): domain Bacteria; phylum Chloroflexota; class Anaerolineae; order B4-G1; family B4-G1; genus SKLM01. The sequence continues at coordinate 64 of JASFVG010000161.1, forward strand.
AAGCAACGGGCATCGCCCAGGACGGCCACGGCGTGAGCGAGGTCGAGACATCCCGCGGCACCATCGCGACGCGCACCGTGGTCAACGCGGCCGGCCCCTTCGCTGGCAAAGTGGGCGAGATGGTGGGGCTCGATCTGCCGCTGGAGCCGGTTCGGCGCCAGAAGGCCTTCCTGTCCCAGCAGCCTCTCGTCCCCCAGGACGCGCCGCTGACCATCGACATCGTTCGAGACAGCTACTGGCGGCCGGAGACGGGCGGCGCCTACATCGCCTGGGTCGATCCTGACGAACCCGTTGTCCGTGACCCTTCCGAAGACGTGTACACCGATCCCCACTTTGCGGCCATCGTGTTGGACAAGCTGATCAACATCACCCCTTTCTGGGAAGAGGTGGCCATGGGGCTGAAGAAGGCCGACGTCCATCCCAGCGCCGGCTACTACGTCTACACGCCCGACGACCAGCCGCTGATTGGACCCATCCCCGAGGTCCCGGGCTTCTACCTTAACTGCGGCTACTGGGCCGGCGTGATGCTCTCCCCCTCGGCCGGAAGGCGCGTGGCCGACCTGGCAACCGGCAAGATGAGGCCTGAAGAGAACATCCTACGCCCCACGCGCTACGAGGAGGGCATCGTCCTCGAGGGCGGCAGTTTCCTTCGCGGGCATTAGTCTACAACGCCAATGCAAACAGGAGAACGATGAGAATCGAGATTCCTTACGGCAACGAGAAGCTGGGACTGCGCCTTCCCGACGGTCAGGTGGTTGGGGTCTGCGACCCGAAGCCCATGGAGCCCGCGTCTGATCCCGACGCCTTGCTGAGACAATCCATGATGTCTGGTTTCGAGGCGCAGGGGCTGGCAAGCAAGGCGAGCCCCGGGGCCAAAGCCTGCATCGTGATCACCGACCGCACGCGCAGCACCCCCAACAGGCGGATCGTGCCCATCCTCCTGGATCAGCTGAACGCTCTTGAAATACCTGACTGGCGCATCAGCGTCATCAGCGGCGGGGGGATGCATGCGCCCGACAGCCGCGAGGCTCTGACTACGAGCGTTGGACAGAGTGTGATGGACCGCGTGGAAGTTTTGACCAACGAGCCCGACAACGACGCCATCATGGCGCACATGGGCGTGACCCCTCTGGGCACGCCGGTTGAGGTGCACCAGCGCTTCGCTGAGGCCGACATCAAGGTCGGCGTGACCAACGTGAATCCCTGCATGCTGGCCGGCTGGTCGGGCAGTGGGAAGATCGTTATGCCGGGCGTGTCCAGCCGCCGAGCCATCTACCACAACCACAAGATGTTTGTCGAGCTCCTGATGGAGCTGAACTGCGCCTCGCTCCTCGGCGTGATGCCGCCGGACAATCCCATCCGGGTGGACATCGAGGACTACGCCACCATCAGCGGCATCGACTTCCTCGTCAACACCGTCCTCGACTCCGAGCGGCGGTTGGTAGATGTCTCTTGCGGGGAGCACGTGGCGTCGCATCGCGCCGCACGGGATTGCATGCTGCCGAACGTGGAGGTCAGCCTGCCCCAATCCGTCGATGTGCTCATCGCCGGCGTTGGCGACCCTGCCCTCGAGGTCAGCCTGTTTCAGGGCGGCTCCCGCGTCTGCGGCGGCGTCGATCGCTATCTGAACCGCGGCGGCACCCTCGTTATGGTCAACGCCTGCACCGAGGGCATCTACGAGGGGTTTGAGCACGCCGAGTTTCGCGAGTGGATGCGTCAGATGCCCACACCCGGGGAGATTGGGCAGCTTGTCGATGACGAGCAAATGGGAGGTGAGAAGGGATGTGTCCTGTTCACCTTCTCCTGGTTGCTGCATGAGATGGATTGTCGTATTGTGGTCGTGACGGACGGGATGACCGCCCAGGAGCTGGAGGAGGTTCACCTGGAGCACGCTTCCAATCTGCAAGCGGCCGTCGATGAGGCCCTGGGTCGCTACCCGGGCGATGCAACGGTGGGTGTGATGCCCCACGGCGGATTGGTGCTGCCAACGCTGAGAAGGCAGTAGGTAAGGAGTGCAATCATGCTGCGAAACTGGTGCGAGTTCCTTTCGGACGATCAGATCCAGGAGATCCACAACACGAGCATGCGCGTGATGGAGAACGTGGGGGTCAGTTTTCCCCACGATGATGCCATCGCTGCCTTCCAGGAGCACGGGTTCAAGACCGATGCGCAGAAGGTCTTCTTCGAAGAGGGGCAGGTGATGGATGCGCTGGCGACGGTGCCTCGGCCGTTCACCATCCACGCTCTCAATCCCGACAAGAGCGTGGTCGTGGGCGATGACCTGCCGGTATTCGCACCTGGCTACGGTGCCCCGTTCCTGGTGGACTACGCGGCGGGCAAGCGTGAGCCTACGTTGGCAGACTATGAGGACCTGGTCCGGCTCGTAGACGCTTTGCCGAATCAGGACATGAGCGGTCACCTGTTGGTAGAGCCAGCCGATGTCCCCTCCGAGGCGGCTCACCTGCTCATGCTGAAGGCCCATATGCTCCATTCCGACAAGCCATTCATCGGCAGCTCCGAGGGTGAGGTCGGGGCGCAACACACGATGGAGATGGCCGGGATTCTGTTCGGCGAGGAGGTGGGCGATCGACCGGTGACCGTGGCGCTGATCAACAGCCTCAGCCCCCTCGCCTACAGCGATGAGAGTTTGAGCGCGTTACTCGTGTACGCCCGTCGGCGGCAGCCCGTGCTCATCGCCGCGCTCGCCATGGCCGGCTCCACTGGTCCTATCACGCTTGCGGGCCTTCTGGCCATGCAGACCGCCGAGCTCTTGGCCGGCGTCGTGCTCACGCAGTTGGTGAGTCCAGGCACGCCGGCTATCTTTGGGTCGACCTCAACCAATATCGACATGAAGACCGGTGCCCTCGCCATCGGTAGCCCGGAGCTGGCGCTGATGATCAGCGCTCATGCCCAGTTGGCCCGCTTCTACGGAATACCCTCGCGTAGTGGGGGGGCTCTCGCCGACGCCAGCTTCCCCGATGCCCAGGCTGGCTTCGAGTCGATGTTCGCTCTATTGACCACCGTGAACAGCGGCGTCGACTTCGTGCTGCACGCAGGAGGCATCCTCAGCGCCTACCTCGCCTTCTCCAGTGAGAAGCTCGTGGTTGACGATGAGCTGTGCGGCTTGGTGCGTCGCTATGCGGAGGGAATCGACGTCTCCCCTGAGACATTGGCCTACGACGTCATTGCCAACGTTGGCTCAGACGGCAACTACCTGATGGAGATGCATACCGTCGAGCGGTGCCGCACCGAGTTCTGGATGCCCGCGCTCGTCGATCGGACCGGCCTGGAGGCGTGGATGGATTCAGGAAGGATAAGGGCTGTCGACCGCGCGCACCGGCGTTGGCAGCAACTGGTCGCGGAGCACCAGGACCCCCCGCTAGATCAGACAACGGTCCGCCAGCTGGAGGCCTACGTGGAAGAGCGTACGTCGTAGGACGGAGGAAGTCCGCGACGCTGATGTCGGCGATGCTGCATGTCAAGAAAGGAGACTGGAATGCTTGTCAAGAACAGAATGACCAAGAATCCGATCACGGTGAAGCCGGACCTACCAATCGCGGAGGCTCTGGAGTGGATGCGGCGGGAGAAAGTGCGTCACTTCCCTGTCGTGAACAAGCGCGGCAAGCTGGTTGGCATTGTCGCCCGTGACGATCTTCTCTACGCGTCGCCCTCGCCAGTGACCACCCTGAGTGTGTGGGAGGTCACCTATCTAATGTCCCAGGTCACCGTGGACGAGGTGATGACCAAGGACGTGCTCACCACAACGGAAGACACCCCGCTGGAGGAAGCCGCCCGCGTGATGCACGATAACAAGATCGGCTGCCTGGTTGTCATGCGCGGGGACATGGTCGTCGGCATCATCACCGAGACGGATCTGTTCGAGGCCTTCCTCGATCTGTTCGGTGGTCACTCGAAGGGCGTGCGCCTTACCGTGCTTGCGCCTTACTACAAGGGCTCCTTGGCCGACATCGCCACCAAGGTCAGCAAGGCCGGTGGCCTCATCATGGCCTTGAACGTCAGCGAGGGCGAGGATCCCTCCAACTGGGGATGCACGCTGAAGGTCGCCGACATCGGCAAGGAAGCGCTCCTGGAGGCAGTCGAGCCCCTCATCATTGAGGTCCTCGACGTCCGCGAGATGTAGCCGTTGCCGGACGTGCGTCGTAGCATCAATCACGTGCCCTGCCACGAGCTCTGAGCAACGAGGGACAGGAGACTAGGACACTAGCACCGGGGATAGTTGCGAGACGCGAGGACCATTCACATCGGAAGGGTGAGCCGTGTTCGTGCGCGACTTCATGACCCGAAACCCGGTTTGTCTGCGACCGGAGAGCGACCCGCTAGCGGGGATTGCCCTCTGCAAGAGCGGTAGGTTCCGGCACCTCCCGGTCGTGGATGGGGAGAGCTGCGTTCTCGGCGTCGTCTCTCAAGCCGACCTGGAGCTCTTCCTCGCTGAGGCTGAGTCGCCGGGGGTCATGAGGCGACAGTACCGGGTCGATCAGGTGAATCCGCGTGAGATACCGCCCGTGGAGCCGGACACGCCACTCGAAGAGGCTGCGAGGCAGATGGCGGAGAGCAAGACCACCTGCCTGCCCGTCGTCGAGGATGGGAAGCTCGTGGGGGTTGTGACCGAGACAGACATGCTCAACGCCTTGCTCGAGGTATTCAGCGGCCAACAACAGGGGATACGGCTTACAGCGCTGGTCCCCTATGTGAAGGGGTCCTTGGCCGTCATCAGCACCGCTGTCGCGGAAGCAGGGGCACTTATTCTGTCGCTGAACATGTTCGAAGGGACCGACCCTTCAAACTGGGGATGCACTCTAAAGGCAACGGACGTATCCCAGGAGGAACTCATCGAAGCCGTGAGGCCCTGGGTAGAAGAGATCCTGGATGTCAGAGAGATTTAGGCTATGTTGATGGAGAGGAGGTGGGCGTATCAACTGACTAGTCTGCGATGAGCGGCGGCGACGGCTAGCAGCGGTGGGTGCGCTCAGCCTAGGCAGGCCAGTCGCCTGCCAGGGGCCTGAGCCGCAAAACGGCATACACTTGGATTTCCATGGAGTTTGAACAGGAGGTAGAGACGAGATGAGCGATATTCTGGAACAGCTAGCGACAGCTGTCATCAAAGGCGACGTGGACGCAATGGAGGAGTTGACGGAAGATGCCCTCGATGAGGATCTGGGGGCCAAGGAGATTCTCGACAACGGCCTGATGGTCGGTATGGATCACGTCGGTGTCGAGTTCAAGGCCGGGAACCTGTTCGTGCCTGAGGTCCTGCGTTCGGCCAAAGCAATGAAGACCTCCATGGCGATACTGCAACCGCTCCTGTCGGAGGCCGGGGCTGAGGCCGTCGGGAAGATCGTGATCGGCACCGTCAAGGGAGATCTCCACGACATCGGCAAGAACCTGGTTGGTATGATGTGCGAGGGGGCCGGTTTCGAGGTGATAAACCTTGGCACGGATGTCGAGGCCGATCAGTTCCTTGCGGCGATCAAGGAGTACGAGCCACACATCGTGGGTATGTCAGCGCTCTTGACCACCACGATGCGCGCCATGGGCGACACAGTCAAGGCCATCGAGGAGGCCGGGCTGCGCGACAAGGTCAAGGTCATGATTGGTGGCGCGCCCGTTACGCAGAACTTCGCTGACGACATCGGCGCGGATGGTTACGCCGCGAACGCTGCGTCAGCAGCAGACCTTGCCAAGGTGTTCGTCGGCGCGGGCTAGTCTGTCACTGCACCCAAGGACAGCCTTGGTCGACCGCAGGACTGCGTCGGCCAAGTTGGCCATGGGGATTGTCACAGAAAAGGAGATCTTCTAAATGAGGACAAACTACAGAATCAACTCGGGCGTGCGTTTTCGCATGCTCTCTGAAGATCAGTTGGAGGAGCTCTTTCTAGGCGTGCTCCACGTGCTGGAGAATACGGGGCTGGAAGTGCATCACGAGGAGTCCCGTCAGGTCCTGAAAGACGCCGGTGCCTGGGTCGATGGGACGCGCGTTCGAGTACCTTCCTGGCTGGTCAAGGAGTCGCTACGGAAGGCGCCGCGCAGCTTCACGCTGCACGCTCGCGATGGGAACCCTGCGCACAACATCCACATCGGCCCTGGTCGGGCCCACTTCGGCCCTGGGCCGACATGCCCCAACTTCATAGATGTCGAGACGCTGGAGCGTCGACTGTACGTTGAGCAGGACGCATCTACGGTGGCCAAGGTCGTCGACGCCCTGCCCAATATCGACTTCTGCGAGTCGCTGGGCTCTATCAGCGATGTCCACACGGACCTGAGTGCCCTCTATGAGTTCGCCCGGATGTTCGAGAACACCAGCAAGCCGATCGTCGCCTGGTCGTTCGACCGCTACGACTCTGAAGGTATCCACAGGATTGCGTTGGCAGAGGCGGGCGGCCAGGAGGCCTTCGAGCGACGGCCGAACTACGTCCACTACTGCGAGCCCCTTTCTCCGCTGGTCAGCACCTTCGAGGCGCTGGACAAGCTGGTGTTCGCAGCCAAGCACCGCGTGCCGCTGATCTTCACCCCGTGCCCCATCGCTGGTGGGACCGCCCCTATCACGGCGGCCGGCATCATCACGCAGGGTGCAGCTGAGTCCTGGATGGGGCTGACGATCGCCCAGCAAATCCAGCCAGGCCTACCCTTCTTCATGGGTGGCGTCTACTCCGTCATGGACATGAACGCCATGATACTGGCCTATGGCGCGCCAGAGCTGCCGCTGATGATGGCTGGGCTCACTGAGCTGGCCCACTACGCCGGCCTTCCCCTGTGGCAGACCGGTGGCTGCACGGATTCCAAGACGTTCGATGAGCAGGCCATCATCGAGGGCTCGATGTCGGCCTTCTTCTCCGCCCTGACGGGTGGCGATCTGTGCCACGATGTGGGGTACACGGAGAGTGCCATGACTGGCTCTGTCTTCCAGCTGGCCGCGATGGACGAAGCCATCGGCTACTCGCGCCGCATCACCCGTGGCATCGAGGTGAATGAGGACACGCTTGCCACTGAGGTGATCCACAACGTCGGCCCCAACGGTCACTACCTGCGCGAGCCGCACACCCACCGCTACTACAAGAACGAGTTCTGGTATCCGAACCTGTGCGATCGCCGCAATTTCGAAGAGTGGGACATGATGGGCCGCACGACGATGAAGGATCGGACGGTGGCACGAGTGCGCGACATCCTGGCCAGCCACGAGCCTTCGCCGCTGAAGGATGGGACTGCTGAGTTGATCCAGGACGTGCTGGAGGAGGCTGAAGACCGCGTCCAGCAGGACTGGTGGAACGACAGGGAGATAGCTGACTAGGTGTGCTGCCTCGGCGGGCCCCGACACATTGGGGAGACCAATTGATTCCTCCCTGGGGCCTGCGGGTGGCTTTGAGTGTGCCACCGGACAAGGACCTGCGCTCGACCCTGATCGGTCAGAGCAAAGGTCCCGGCCGAAGAGCCGCCAGAGATGCATGCCTGGATGTCACAATTCCTGAGGACAGAACGGGACGCTACGTGTAAAGGAGCAAGCAATGAGTACAGTCTACGAGAGACTCGCTACCGCAGTTCTTGAGGGAAACAGTGAAAAAGTACCTAGCCTGATTCAGAAGGGCCTGGACAAAGACATGACGGCCAAGGAGCTTCTGGACAATGGGCTGGTTGTGGGAATGGATGAGGTTGGTGTGCGCTTCAAGCGCGGCGACATGTTCGTTCCCGAGGTACTCATGTCGGCCGAGGCCATGAAAGCTGGGATGGGAGTGATACGCCCGCTGCTCGCTGAGGCTGGTGAGGAGATGCTCGGCACCATCGTCATCGGTACGGTCGAAGGTGACCTGCATGACATCGGGAAGAACCTGGTCGCCATGATGTGCGAGGGTGCTGGCTTCGAGGTCATCAACATCGGCTTCGACAAGGGGCCGGATGTCTTCATCCAGGCCATCAAGGAGCACCAGCCCCAGATTGTGGGCATGTCGGCGCTTCTGACGACCACCATGCGGTCGATGGGCCACACCATCAAGGCCATCGCAGAGGCCGGGTTGCGCGACCGGGTCAAGATCATGGTCGGCGGCGCACCCGTAGATGCCGAGTTTGCGGACCGTATCGGCGCCGACGGCTATGGCTCCAACGCACCCGCGGCCACGGACCTGGCGAAGGAGTTCGTAGGCGCGGCCTAGCCAAGTCCGGCGCTGCATCCTAGTTGCGTTTCACAGACAGGAGATTTGTCCATGCAAGTTAGGAAGACGAATTACGCAGTTAATGCCACCCCTACGTTTGAGGTGCTCACGCAGGAGGAGATCGAGGCCATCTACTACTCTGCTCTGCGGGTGTTGTACGAGACCGGGGTTCGCGTCTATGAGCCAGAGGGAGTCGAGGTCGCGCACGCCGGTGGCGCCATCGTAGAGGATACGACCGAGGATAGCAGTCTGGTCAGGATTCCACCCTGGATGGTCGACAAGGCCTTGGCCACCGTGCCCAGAAAGGTCGTCGTTGTGGGCCCCGACCGCAAGTACCGAATGGAGCTCTACAAGGACCAGATCTACTTCGGCGCTGGTTCCGACACGCCTTTCACCTGGGATCCCTTCACCGGGGAGCGGCGTCGCGCGACCTACGAAGACGTCAAGAACTTCGCCCGGATAGCGGAGGCGATGCCGCACATGGACTTCCACATGTCCCTGGGCATCGTCCAGGACGTGAACGTCGGCACTTACGACCGCTGGCAGTATCTGGCGATGCTCGAGGGAACGAACAAGCCGATCAACATCACTGCCGTGGACCTGGACGGACTGCGAGATCAGCTCGAGATGGCCTACATCCGCGTTGGGGGCAAGAAGGAGTTCGAGAAAGGGCCGGCCTTCTCCCTCTACATCGAGCCTGTTTCGCCCCTCAGCCACTCGAAGGAGGTCGTGCAGAAGCTACTCTTCGCCACGGATCATGGGATTCCGTTCGTCTACACGCCCTGCCCGTTGGCCGGCGCGACAGCGCCCTGTACGCTGGCTGGCACGGCGGTACAGGCGCTGACCGAGAGCCTGTTCGGGATCGTCCTCAGTCAGCTTCGGAAGCCGGGTGCGCCTCTGATCATCGGCGGTCTGATGTCCAACATGGATATGCGCACCACCGTCTACTGCTATGGCTCGCCAGAGATGGCGCTGCTCAGCGCGGCCTACACCCAGATCACGAAGTGGCTGGGTGTTCCCGAGTATGAGACGGCTGGGTGCTCCGACGCCAAGTTCTTCGATGAACAGGCGGCGATGGAGGCCACCATCAACATCGCCACCGCCGCCCTCGTCGGCGGCAACATGATCCACGATGTTGGCTACCTGGAGCAGGGGCTGACCAGCTCTATGGAGCAGATGGTGGCATCGAATGAGATTATCGATCGGGTGAAGCGCATCTTGCGCGGCGTACCGGTCACCGATGACTCCAAGGCCCTTGACGTGATCGACGAGGTGGGTCCTGGTGGCCATTACCTCGAGCACGACCACACCTACGACCGGTTCAGGGACCTCATCTGGCAAGGTGAGCTGACTGACCGGCAGAACTGGGAGAACTGGGATCTTGGTGGGCGAAGGACCTTCCGGGACCGAGTTCACGACAAGGTGCTGGAGATCCTCGAGGAGGAGACCGAGCCGCTGATGGAGGATGCGATGTATCAGGAGCTCCGCCGCATCTGCGAGGTGGCCGACGAGCGCCACAAGGATGAGGAGCTGGGCTTCGATATGTTTGCGTGAGCCTAGCCGCTTGAGGGTGGCCTTGGCCACCCTCACGGCTTTGGCGACCCTTGCGAAGGCCAGGAGCTGACGG
>JASFVG010000162.1:0-9805 GCA_050049955.1 Anaerolineae bacterium
GCGTGAACCCGTTGGACCAGATTCACAGGACGCATGAGATCGGTCTCGCGGGTGCCGGGCGCCGATCCCCTCACGTCGACGCCGCCCACCGCACCCTGCTCACAGAGTACCACGGTACAGCCCGTGACCCCCTCTGTGTCAGTGTAGTGACCGACCTTGATTCCCTCTACATCCGTGATTGCATTGTGCATTGTTTGACCTGTATGATGCAAAACACCGTGCGAGCCAACGGGTTGCCGTCTCGACCGCGCTGGAGCGACAACCGCGGTCTAGTCCTCCACCCCCAGGAACCGCATTGCCGCCAAGGCATACAGCCGGGCAGCCTCCACCAATTGCTCCAGGTCCAGCCACTCGTCCACTTGATGGGGCGCGTGCGTATCCCCAGGGCCGCAGGTGACGATGGGTACTCCCGCGCGCGTGTTGAGAATCGTCCCATCGGTCGAGCCCGGCACACCTCCGTACACCGGCTCCCTCCCGGTCAGGTCACGATATGCTCGGTCCATCACCTGCACGATGGGCTCTTCGCGCTGGGTCAGGGTGGGCGGGCGCGCCTCGATCACCTCAACGTCGAAAGTGATGCCAGGGTGTCCAGCCTCGACCTGTCTGCAGGCGTCCCTGATCCGCGACTCGATCGCATCGGGGGACTGTCCCGGAATGAGGCGAATGTCGAGGATTGCCTCCGTCTGGGCAGGCATGACGTTGTTCTGGGGCTCACCTAGCACGGGCGAACGGACGATGGTCGGGGTGATGCTTGGCTGACCCAGGTACTCGTCTCGACCCCACTCAGCGATCTGGGCCTGCTCCAACTCTTGCACGTGTAGCAGGAATTCGGCCATAGGATAGGCGGAGTTAGCACCGGTGAGAGGCATAGCGCCGTGGGCCATGCTGCCTGTCGCCGTGACTCGGGCCCACATCACGCCCTTCTGGGCAATGCAGAGGCGGTTCTCCTCTGGCTCGCAGATGATGGCGGCGTCGAGCCCCTCAGCCCAGCCCTGTTCAACGAGATGCTTGATGCCCAGCATACGACCCTCTTCATCGCATACAGCCGCAATGAGGATGTCGCCACCCAGTTCAAGGCCGCTGTCGACGAGGGCCTTCACGGCGCAGATGGCGGCCACCAGCCCGCCCTTCATGTCGTTGGCCCCGCGACCGAGCATCCTTCCGTCCACGATCTCGGCCGAGAAGGGCGGAAACGTCCATTGCTCGCGATCCCCCTCGGTGACCACGTCAGTGTGCCCCTCGAACATCAGCCGCTTGGCCCCTCCCGCGCCGCGCCAGAGACCGATCACATTCGGACGCCTGGGCTCCACGAAATCGAAGGTGGTTTCCATCCCCATCTCGTCCAGCCGAGCTTTCACCCAGCGGGCGGCCTCTTCCTCCGCCTCTTCTTTCTCAGGACGGTAGACGCTAGGAATCCGAACCAGCTCCTGGGTCCACCGGATAACCCGATCTTCGTGCAGGTGGGATAGGACTTGCTTCTCCAACTGTGTAATCAAGGGCATGCCCCCTACGATCTAGCTGACTGCGCCGAAGCGTCAGAAGGGAAACATGTTCCGGAACCCGAGCATCAGCGCTGAGAAGAGCAGTCCCAGGGCATAGGAGACGTAGTCCGCCCGCTGGAATCGGAGCTTGATGAAACGGCTGCGGCCCCTCCCCCCGGTGTAGCAGCGAGCCTGCATAGCCAGGATCAAATCCTCAGCGCGACGGAATGCGTCCACAAAGAGGGGTACTATAAAGGCCGCCACCTGCCGCGCCCTGTTGATGAACTGCAGCTTTCCCCTATGGGCTACGCTGGCACCCCGGGAGGCCTGGGCCTTCATGATGATCTCCAACTGCTCGCCAAGGAGAGGGACGAAGCGCAGAGAGATCGTGGCCACTAGGGAGAGCTCGTGGGCCGGCACACCGATCCTGGTGAAGGGCTGCAGCATGTCGTCCAGCCCATGGGTGATATCGGTCAAGGTGGTCGTGTTCGTCAGCAGGCTGGTGAGGAAAAGAAGCTCGATGAAGCGCATGGCGGAAACGAGGACCAACTGCACACTGCCATTTGTGATGTGGATCCAGCCCCACCTGAAGTAGGTTCGACTGGCCATACCGTAGGGTGTAAAGGCCTCGCCGTAGAACAGCAGCTGCAGAACCGCCAGGACGATGATCACCGGAAGGGCGGGCTTCAATCCGGAGAAGATGTACTTGAGGGACACTCCTGACATCAAGACGACTCCCAGCGTTGCCAGCACCAGAATGATGTTCGCAAGGTATGAGACGCTGAACGTCACGGCCAACGTCACAAAGAGGAATAGCGATATCTTGGTCCTGGGATCAAGCCGATGGATAATGGAACCACCGGGCAGGTACTGCCCGATAGTGACGTTCCTCAGGAATTCGAAATCTTCCATAGGTCCTCGACTCCCTCCTCCACCGTCACCGGGATACGCCCCAGGCCGATGCCGCGAGTCTGCAAGCCGTGCGCGACTTGTGTCACGTGCGGTACATTCAACCCGTGATCGATCAACTCCTCTGGCTGAGAGAAGACCTCACGTGTGGCGCCACTTATGACCACTCGCCCGTCATCCATGACATAGATCCGCTCCACCAACTCAGCCACTTCTTCCATATTCGGTGACACGAACACCATCGTCAGGCCGTGCTCCCGGTGAAGCGCTAGCAGCCTACCGATCAACTCCTTACGGCCTCGCGGATCGACCCCGGTCGTCGATTCATCCAGGATCAGCACATCGGGCCTTAGGGCCAGAACTCCAGCCAGGGCCGCTTTCCGCATCTCGCCACCGCTCAGAGAGAAGGTGTAGCGATCCTTGAACGCCTCGAAGTCCAGCCCAACCATCTCCATCGCCCACCTGACCCGCTCAACGCGCTCCACCCGCTCCATGCCCAACTTCTTGGGGCCGTAGGCGATGTCGTCACCCACCAATCTCTCGAACAACTGCTGTTGCGGATCCTGGAACACCAGCCCGACTCGCTGGCGGACGCTGCGAATATCAAGCCTGGGATTGCTCATGTCCTCCCCACCGATGAGGACTCTCTCCGGCTGACGAGGGCGGATCAGGCCATTGAAGTGCTGCACCAGCGTCGACTTTCCCGCCCCTGTGCGACCAATGATGCCTACGGCCTCCCCCTTGTAGATTCCCATGTCTACGCCCCTGAGAGCCGTGACCTCAAGGGGGGTGCCACGTAGGTAGCTGTAGTGGAGATCGTTGATCTCGATGAAGGGAACCTCGCTCATGGTACGGTCCTTCCTTCCGCCCAATTCGCCACCGCGTCGACTAACTCCCCCACCAGAAGCACGTCGGTTGGGAAACCCGGATCGCGTTGATTGAGTAGGTGAGCCAACTCCCGGACCTGCGGCACATCAAGCTGCATGGCTCGCAACTGCTCGACGTGATCGAACACCTCTCTGGGCGTCCCCTCCAGGACGATCTTGCCCTCTTCCATCACGACAACCCGGTTACCCTCGGCGGCCTCATGCATGAAGTGTGTTATGGCGATGACCGTCATCCCTTCGTCGTTCAGGCAGCGCACTGCTGACAACACGTCCTCCCGTCCCTTGGGATCGAGGAGAGCTGTCGCTTCATCCAGTATCAGGACCTCGGGCCGCATGGCGATGGCGCCCGCGATCGCCACGCGCTGCTTCTGTCCAGCCGACAGTCGATGCGGAGGGCGGTGACGGTGCTCCGTCATGTCCACTACCTCCAGCGCCCAGTCGACGCGTCGCTTCAGCTCATCCCTCGGCACCCCAAGATTCTCCGGTCCGAAAGCCACGTCCTGTTCCACGATGGTGGCCACGATCTGGTTGTCCGGCACCTGAAACACCATCCCCACGCTGCTGCGGATGGGAAGCGCGTTCCCCACCTCGCGGGTATTCATCCCCTTGACCCAGATATCGCCCTCCGTGGGCCGCAGTAGCACATTGATGTTCTTGGCCAACGTGGACTTACCGGAACCGTTGTGCCCCACGATAACCAGGTAGTCTCCGGCCTGGACATCCAGGTCAATGCCCCGCAGAGCATGGATGGGATGTTCGGACTCTGCGTTGTAATGGAAATGGACTCCCTGCATCTTGACGATCTGATCGGCCAACGCTCCTGTCCCTTTCTCTGGTTGATGCGGTGAAAGGCTGTGCCCCAGCGACGAGAACTCGGACTCCACCAAGGACGTGGAACACTGGGGGCAAGCCCACTCGGGCGGTCTGCACTATCACCATGGAGACTGAGGTCATCAAGTCTCCCCTGCGCGTGCAACCCCGGCGAAGGAGACTGAGTGGATCGTGGGGTGTGGCGGATCTCACACGACCACGACGGACGCGACTGTATCACAAGAGCGGAGAGATGTCAAATCGGGGAGTGCAGCTGCGCGACGGGACTGGCTTCAGGAAGATCAGCCCAGTCCAAATGGAGTCACCCTGGCCTAACGCCACGCCTGCGGAGCGACAGAGCCGCCAAGCCGCAAAGGGCCTTCGGACACCGTCAGTGCAGGGCAGAGCTCACAGGCTACGCCAAGGGTTTCGCAGACAGGTCAGCGTGCTGAAGGTGATGGGCATCCATGGGGTAGGCATTCTTGCCGCGAGGGAGGGGCTCCTAAGGAACTCGTCATTTCGAGGAGCCTGCCCTGAGCGCAGTCGAAGGGACCGCAGGGAGTCGCCTGTGGTGAGCAGCGCCGAACCAAGAAATCTCGCTTGTCGCGACCGGGAGATTCCTCCGCTTCGCTTCGCTCAGGTCGAAATGACGGCCAGGTTACCCTGCGGCGTAGAGTTCCTTGGACTCTGAGTGGTGCGCCCGTGTACTATGGCTGTTCTTGGAAGCAGGCCATGCATCGATCCGCGTCCCCGTGACCCCCGATGGAAGGACGAGTCGATGCCGTGAAGACTGCCAGGTGCAGCTGCCCGGAGTGGGTGCCTAGGCCCTTGGCAGCGTGAAGTAGAACGTGCTGCCCTCTCCCACCACGCTCTCCACTCCGACCTCTCCGCCCAGCCTCTCCGTGATCCGCTGGACGATGGAGAGCCCCAGGCCGTGGCCGTCCTCTCCGTTCTGCCCCAGACGCTTGAATGGGGTGAAAAGGCAGGCCTGCTCGTCCGGCGTGAGCCCCTGGCCGTTGTCCCGCACCCAGAAGCGCACCGCGTTGTCTGCCTGCAGCGTAGCGCCCAGCTCGACCCTGGCAGGCCGCCCGCCGTACTTGAGGGCGTTGCTCACGTAGCTGAACCATACCTCTTCGATCCAGGCCGCGTGCCCCAGCGCCACCGGCCACGAATCCGGTACCACGATCTCCACATCGTTCTCCTGGATCAGACGATCAAGCCGGCGCTTGACGGCAGCTACGATGGCGCCCATGTCCAGCTCCGTGGTGGCCGCCTCACTGAGACGCACCTCCGAGAGCAGCAGTAGCTCCTCAATGATATGGTCCATGGAGCCGGTGATGCTGAAGATGTTCGTGAGCGCTTCCTGCCGGATGCCCTCGGGTATGCTACCGGGCTCGCGCCCGAGCAATTCGGCGTAGCCAAGGAGGTTCTGCAGCGGGCTCTTCAGCGCATGGGCCACCGTGTGAGCGAAGGCATCCAGCTCCTCATTGCGCGCCTCTAGTTCGGCAGTGTGCCGGCGGAGCTGCAGCAGCCGGACTCGAGCGCCGTGGACCAGGGCAGTTAGCGAGGTAGCTATCGGCAGGGCGACGGCGAGGCGGATGGCGGCGTTGGGGTCACCAGCGGAGATCGAAGGGCTCACGAGCACTACAGCACCCCAACTGGCAAGTGTCAGGCCAACCAGGACCGCCAGCCAGGCAGTCGATTGGAATAGAAGACCAGCGCCGCCGACCATCACTAGCAGGAATGCCGTCTGCGCAAGTGCACCAGTCAGCATAAGGTGCAGCAGGCTATTGATGAGGATCAGGCCCGCAATGCCGACTCCCACGGCGTGGGCCGAGCTCGGCGGGATGGAACCCTGCCTGAGCATAAGCGCCACACCAGCCAGGAGAAGGGCCGTGGATGCCGCCACGGGACTCATCACGATGGCCGCGGGCCGCGGCAACGTCTGGGAATGGACAAGGGCCAGGACTGCGTACAACACCGCCAGGCCCGCCGAGACTGGGAACAGCCCTCTCAGGAGGGTAGGGCCCGGGTCCAGGCCCGATGTTGACTCACGCTCTTCCGAAGACCGAAGCCATCTGCTCACGATGCTAGGTCCCTGTCATCAATTGCGTTGAACGCAGCTCTAGAACGTCCTTGATCGGCCGACTGGCGTATCGACCCTGCTCGTCGGGATAGAGCATTCTAGCCGCGAAGGCCCAAGAAGTCAAAGGTGATGCGGACAGCTCCGTGAGACCCGGCGAATCGAGCGCGCCCTGTGCCGACCTACGAGACTCACTCATCACTCATCGAATCGGCGTCCGGCGGCCCAGCCCGGTTGCGTCCCTCGCCGCGGCTCTGGGTCCCGAGTATTCCACGCACGATGCCCGCCAACGCCTGCACTTCGGAGGGCCTCTCGATTACGTGCTCGATCCCGGCTGCCTCCAACGTCTCCAGGCTGTAGCCGTGTGGTATCCTCTCAGCAATGAGCACGGCATCAAGAGCAGGATGCAGCCGTCTCAGTTCGCTAACCAGATTCAGACCCTTCGTATCCGCGGTCGCCAGGCTTGCGATCAGCAGGTCCACCTGCTGCGCGGGACTTCTGGCCCAGCGTGGTGAGCGGCACACTGCCAGTGCCTGACGCACGTCCCGAGCAGCAAGCACGCGGTACCCTTGCGACTCGAAGAGATCCCTTTGGGCTGCCCGCAGCAGATCATCCCCCTCCACCACAAGCAGCGTGCCGGGGCGACGAATGCCGTCTTCGAGAGGGGCTAGGTCCGCGGCCGCGTCCCTGTCCCGGTAGGCCGGGAGGCAGATGCGGAAGGTTGAACCCTCTCCGGCTCTTGAATCCACATCGATCGCCCCATTGTGCTGTCGGATGATCCCGTAAACCTGGGCTAGTCCCAGACCGGTCCCTTTCCCCACCTCCTGGGTGGTGAAGAACGGCTCGAACAGGTGCCTCTGAGTCTCCTCCGTCATCCCTATTCCGGTATCCGTGACGGCGAGACAAATCCAGTTGCCGTTCAGCACGCCCTCCGCGGATCGCCCGTACTGCCCGAACGCCGGGGGCTCTTTCGTCGTCCTCTCCATGCTGTACAGCACGACCCGCAGCTCGCCGCCCCCTGGCATCGCGTCGCAAGCATTGTGAACCAAGTTTGCCAGCACCTGCCGGATTCGACCAGCGTCGGCCTTCACGATGTACTCGTCTCTCCCCTTTTCGAAGGTGAGTCGCACGCCCGCCGGCAAGTCAGGGCGCAGGGCGTCAAGCGTTTCGGCGGCGAGGACTGCCAAGTCCGTTGGCTTGGGATCGACCCTTGCACGGCTGCTGAAATCGACGATCTGGTGTACGAGGTTCGCTATCCCTTGTGACTCGGCGACTATGGTGCTGAGCCTCTCCGCCAGCCTGGGCGTCAGATCAGGGTCGCGGAGGCCCATCTGGGCGAACAGGAGGATCACGTTGACCCGGTTCAGGATAACGTGGCCAATGCCGGCCGCCATCTGGCCCAGAGCTGCCATGCGGTCCTCCTGCTGCCGCTGGTCGGCCGTGCGCTTCTGCTCGGAGACATCCTGGATGATTTCCCGGAGTTCCACCACCTTCCCGTCGGCAACGCGGGGCTCGCACAATGTACGCACCCAACGCTGCTTGCCGCGTGCCGTAGTCAACCGCACCTCAATGTCGAAGCCCTCGCCGCGGACCATGGCATGCTCCATGGCTGCCTCGATCCTGGGTCGCTCCTCAGGTTGGAAGGAACCGATCGAATGCTCCAGAGAAGGTTGATATTCTGGCGGGGCCTCGTGGAGACAGCGAGTCTGCTCCGTCCAGTCAATCTTGTGGCTCTCGCCATCGGACCCGCCCCCCCCACCCTCGCCATGCGCCAGGTAGCGTCGAGGAGCGACCTGCTCTCGTGCAGCTCCGCCTGTACCTTCTTGGGTCTATCAATGGCCCGTCGAGCGTCGGACAACCAGGCCTCCATCTCTGCAACTAGCCAGGCAATGGTCAACAACGGCCGACTCTGCAGCCTGGTACTCCTAGCGTCTGCCGCCCCGGATCGAGTGGCTTTCGGGCAAGCACGGCACCATGAAGGGTGCGATCGCGCGGGCAACCAGGCTTCCCAGCTGGATGATCAGGTAGGTCGCCGTTCATACGAGGACGTCGGTGGCAAACCCGGGCTCGGCCAGCCGCGTCCCACCGAATCGCGTCGGTAAGGCCCCAATCCAGAGCCCTACCCGGGTGCGGTGGGTGAGCGTGTTCTCGGGTTGCCCGCAGCACACGCTCCGGCTGCCGAAAGAGCTGCGGGAGCACCCGGACAGCGGGACCGTTGCGCTAGGTGGAGAGACGCGCGCCGAACAATCGCCTTGGGGAACCGGATAGGGTAATGCCAGGTAACGCGCTGTGCCTGGATGGGACAAGGTAGCGCCATACAGTTCCCGGCAAGCCCGACCTCGACTCTCCAGGCCAGCAGTCAGCGTCCACCGTACCTCTCGGCTAGTGGGAGATCGAAGTAGAATTGGCTCCCCTCCCCCGGCTTGCTCTCAACGCCGACTGCCCCGCCGAGCCTCTCTACAATGCGGCGAACGATGGACAGCCCCAGGCCGTGGCCCTGCGCGCGCGCCTGGTCGAGCCTGGTGAAGGCAACAAACAGGCATCGCTGTTCCTCCTCAGAGAGCCCAGGCCCGTTGTCACGGACCCAGAATCGCGCCGTGCCGTTGGACAGCCCCGCTTCTGGGCTCAGCTCTGCCCCGAGCTCCACATGGGGCGGATCTCCGCCGTACTTCATCGCGTTGCTGAGGTAGTTGGTCCATACCTCCTCGATCCACGGGGCGTAGCCCAGCGCGCCGGGCCAGCTGTCGGGTAACTCGATCTCCGCTCGGTGGCGCTCGATCGTCAGCCGCAGCCTTCGCTGCGCTGCCTGGACGATGCTCGCCATATCCAGCGGTTCCGGCTGTACCTCGCCCTTCCGAACCTCAGCCAGAAGGAGCAGCTCGTCAATCACGTTGTTCATCTTCCAGCCAGTTGTCACGATGCTGGTCGCACACAGGTCGATGTCCTCTGGGGGAAGGGTCATTCGCTGAGTCTGCAGCAGAGCGGCAAAGCCGAGGATGGTGCCCAGGGAGTCCTTCAGATCGTGGGCGACGGTCTGCGCAAAGGCGTCGAGCTCGCGGTTGCGCACCTCCAGGGCGGCAGCATACTCGCGCAGCCTCTGTTCTGCCGCGTGTTTGTAGAGCGCCATCTCAATTGCGACCCGGAGATCCCTGGCGTCGAAGGGCTTGAGGAGATAGCCGAAGGGCTCCGATGCCTTCACACGATCCAGGGTGGTTTCGTCAGAATAACCCGTCAGATAGACCACTGGGATGTCCAGCCGTGAGCGGATTTCGTCAGCCGTCTCAACACCGTCCATCCGCCCACCCAGCTTGACGTCCATCAGGACCAGATCCGGCTTGCTCGCCTCCGCTCTGTCGATGGCCTCTCCTCCAGAGCTGGCTGTGGCCGCGACCCTGTATCCAAGATACTCCAGCTGATGCTGCAGGTTGAGCGCCACCAGGCTGTCGTCCTCAACGACCAGGATTCTGGCCTGCGTCACGCGTCCCTCGCCTCCTCGACGCCCGTTGCGATCACCAGGTTACCAACGATATCGCACGCAGCTGCATCCTCGAGTCGCACGTGCTCCAGTTCACCATCAGCCTTGCGACAGGCGGTGTCCCCAGGTAGGTCTAGCACGCCAAACAAGGCGCCGGCGG
>JASFVG010000163.1:0-9768 GCA_050049955.1 Anaerolineae bacterium
ATCTTGACTGGGATTTCGCAGAAGAGCCACATCCGTGTGGTTGCCGTTGCAGAACGCGCGTGGTACAATACGATCAATCTATCGGAGGCAGCCACGGCCCCTGTGCCTCCGAGTCCACAGTTGGAAGGAGACTTGACGTGTTTCGCAAGAGGATCAAGGAGAAGTACCCCGATCTGACGACCAGCTTCTGCAAGCTCGCCAGGTTCATTGAGGAAAACGAGATCGACGTAGCGTTTATGACCGCCACAGAACTTGCCAGTCGGCTAGGAGTGGATGCAGCTACTGTCGTTCGCTTCGCCCAGGAGCTGGGCTATTCTGGCTACCGTGAGCTGAGCAAAGAGATCCAAGCGGTCGTTCGTTCAGACCTTAAAGCCTCGTACGCCGCCGACATCCGTGCCGCCGAAGATCTGGGGCTGTTCCGAGGTGTTCTGGAGAACGAAAGAAACAACCTCAAGCTGGCCCAGCATCGCTTGACCGAAGAGGTCAATTCGCTGCTTCCTTTGCTTCTGGACGCCAGGAGGATCTGGGTACTGGGACAGGGGCACTGTTCCCACCTGGCGACGCTTTGCGCGGCCACACTTCGGGAGGTCGGTCTGCCGGCGGTCGCTGTCGCGTCTGATCCACTGTCGGCGGCAACAAGCCTCAAGGAGATCGATCACGGCGATCTTGCTATCGGATTCACGCTAAGAGAAATGGACATGGACACGGCGAACGCCGTACGATTCGCGCGCGAGCAAGGTGCGGCGACCGTCGCCTTCAGCGCCTCTCCAGTAGCAGGGGCTGCCCTTCAGGCCGACATCTCGTTCATCTGCCCAGGGCCCACCCAGACGGAGTACCTTTCGTTTGGGGGGCTTGCCGTGATGATCTCTGCCGTGGCCGTAGCCTTCACAGTGCGCTATCCGGGGGAAACGGCAGTTTTGAAGGGCGCGTTGCAGCAAAGCTATGGGCAGCTGTTGCGGATGCAGGCGGAGCGCGCAGCAGAGCTGGAAATCGAGGCCTGGTGGCGTAAGCTCTAGGAAAGGGCTCTCGGGCTGCCCGACCGCCGCCCGCCACGAGGTCTGGACGGCTCGAGCACCACCCCCAGACGAGCACTGTCCCGCGGTACATCGGCCCCGGAGGCCGAGCCGATGCGGTTCAGTAGCCGCCATGCACGGCCCGGCAAACGCCGGGCCTAATTCATTCGGGCCCTGCCAAACGCAGACGAGCAGAGCTACTCCGGAGGGCTCAATCGAAACCGTAACTCGCGGCCAATGAGACAGCAGGCGATCGAAAGGCCAGCGCAACTGATGATCATCCAGGTACAGGATCTTGTCAAGAGCTACGGTGACATAGTCGCCGTCGACCACCTCTCCTTCGAGGTCCAGAAGGGCGAGTTGTTCGGCCTCCTGGGTCCCAACGGCGCAGGGAAGACGACCGCAATCCGGATCATCATGGACATTCTCCAGCCCGACCAGGGCACTGTCCGGGTACTAGACCGACGACCGGGCCAGGCCAAGGAACACGTAGGGTACTTGCCCGAGGAACGGGGCCTTTACCGCAACATCCGGGTGCTCGATACCCTTGTCTACCTGGCAGAGCTTAAGGGGGTGGCACGGAAGCCGGCTCAGGAGCGCGCTGGAAAGCTCCTGGAGAGAATCCGCCTAGACGACTGGGCTGATCGCAAGGTAAAGGACCTGAGCCGCGGGATGCAGCAACGGCTCCAGTTCATCGCCAGCTTGGTCCATGATCCGGACCTGCTGATCCTCGACGAGCCCTTCCAGGGTTTGGATCCAGTCAACACCGACCGACTCAAGGACTTCGTGTACGAGCTACGCGGCGCTGGTAAGACAGTCGTGCTCAGCACGCATCAGATGAATCTCGTCGAGGCACTTTGCGACCGAATCCTCCTTATCAACAGAGGGCGTGCGGTCCTTTATGGCCATTTGGACGAGATCAAGGCCAAGCACGCGCCCAACGCTGTGCGCCTGCGGGCCGAGGCCCTACCTGATGACCTGCCCGGGGTGGTGGCGATGGAGGCGGACGATGGCGCGGTAAACCTAACGCTCGGGGAGGGCGCTGGCCCCCAGGAACTGCTTCGCACCCTGGTAGATCGCGGCGTGGTGATCCGTGAGTTCGAAGTGTCCCCGGTACCCTTGGAGGACATCTTTGTGAGCGTTGTCGGGGAGGAGGCTTGAATCGATGAGCTGGCACAAGATCTGGGTCATAGCTCGCCACGAGTTCCTCACCAACGTGAAACGACCCGGCTTCATCATCATGACGGCCATCGTGCCGGCGATGGGTGCGCTGGGACTGCTGGTGGCTACTGTCTTCGGTGGCGAGGCTCAGCAGATTGGCGAGTTCCTCGAACGGCAATTCACGGGTGATAAGCCCTACGGAGTGGTCGATCAGTCGGGCAGCTTCACGCCAATCCAGGTTGAGTACCAGGAGGACTTCGTCCCGTATTCGAGTGAGGAAGCAGCGGCGGACGCCCTTGAGGCAGATGACATCTCCGAGGCCCTGATCATTCCCCAGGACTATCTAGAGACAGGTCAGATCATCGTACTAACCCAGGGAAGTGGTTTCGGCGCCGCGGAGGTCAGTGATTCAGCGGAAGTGCGGGCGTTCTTCGTCGACCACCTGCTGGCAGGCCGCGTCGACGACGAGATCCGCTTCCGGGCAGCAGATCCAGTCAGGGCGGAACCGCGCGTGATATCGGGGGGACGAACGCAGGGAGAGGGGCCGCTAGGCTTCGTATTCACCTTTGTGGTCCCCTATGTGTTGTCCTTCTTCCTCATCATGACCATCTTCGTGTCGTCGGGCTACCTGTTGCGCAGTGTGGCAGAGGAGAAGGAGACGCGTGTGGTTGAGATCGTCATCTCATCCGTGCGGCCGATGGAGCTGATGGCCGGCAAGGTGGCGGGCCTTGGAGCCCTGGGCCTAACCCAGGTCCTGATCTGGTTGCTAAGCGTGGTTGCGTTCAGTGGAGGGCTGGTCGCCGTGATGGCGGTCGCCGGGGCCTTCTTGATCCCGGCCCGCATTCTTGTCCTTGGCGTGGTCTACTATCTCCTCGGCTACACGATGTACGCCATACTCATGGCCGGTATCGGTGCTCTCGGCGCGACAAGCCAGGAGAGCCAGCAGCTAGCGGGCATCTTCTCGTTCTTCGCGGCCATACCCTATATGCTGAGCGGTCTTCTGTTTGTCAATCCCAATGCAATGGTGACCCGCGTCTTGAGCTTCTTCCCCCTTACCGCGCCGACCATGATGATGCTCCGCCTTCCGCTCGCCGACGTACCGTGGGTCGACGTGGCGGGCAGCATCACCAGCCTGATTGTCTTCACCCCCGTAGCGCTTTGGGCCAGCGCGAAGTTGTTCCGGGTTGGGCTGCTGATCTACGGGAAGCGGCCGACTGTCAAGGAGATCTGGGGAATACTGACGAGCTAGGAGCGAGGAGCCCGCGAACCCCGGACCTTGCCCATTTCATGGCATATGTCGAGGTCCTCGGGATGAGAGGCGCTCGCACCGGTTGTGCCCGACCTGCAGCGGGTTTGGCAAAATGCGTCTGGATTGCCCGTCGCGCTGCAGCCGAGCCCCAGGCCACGAGGACTAGAGGCGCTCCTTCAGCCAGGACACCAGTCCTCGAAGATCGACCCCTGACTGCTCGCCGTTCTGCATATCCCGCACCGCGGCCGTGCCGCTCTCCAACTCATCTTCCCCCACGATCACGGTATAGCGAACCCCGCGCTTGTCAGCCTCCCGAAGCTGGCTTCTCAGCCCGCGTCCTTTCCCCATCGCGACGTAGACGCCTACGTCGGCCCGGCGGAGGACCTCCATCAGCTCCAGGCACCTACGGCGGGGCTCATCGCCCAGGTAGGCGAGGAACACCCTGGGCATTCTCAGGGGCGGGGGCTCAATCTCCAGCTCCTTCATCAGCATCACGATGCGCTCCAGACCGATCGCCACGCCGACCCCTGGGGTCTGAGGCCCGCCGAGGAGTTCGGCCAGTCCGTCGTAGCGGCCTCCGCCACACAGGGCACTCTGCGCGCCAATCCCGGACGCCCAAACCTCAAACACCGTCTTGGTGTAGTAATCCAAGCCGCGCACGAGGCGGTGATTGACCACGTAGCCGCGATCCAGCAGATCAAGATACTCTCGCAGAGCGGCAAAGTGTTCGGCGCACTCATCACACAGATACTCGGCGATACGCGGGGCGCTGTCGATGAGCGGTTGACACTGCTCCTCCTTGCAGTCCAGAACTCGCAAAGGGCTCTGCTCGAGCCGCCGCTGGCAATCCTCGCAGCTCTCATTCAGGCGCCCGCCGTAGTAGGCCTTCAACACCTCCAGGTATCCCGGTCGACATCGCGGGCAGCCGGTGGAGTTCAGCTGGAACTCAAGGTCAGGGAATCCGAGTCCCGAGTAGAGATCCCACACCATGACCATGATCTCCAGATCGGCGACCGGGTCCTGCTCACCGAGGATCTCTGCATTGAACTGAGTGAACTGCCGGTATCGACCCGCCTGGGGGCGATCGTACCGGAAGGTTGGTCCCCAGGAATAGAGCTTCTGAGGCTTCACCTCAACGTGAAGCCCGTTCTCGATGTAGGCCCGCACCACACCGGCAGTGAACTCCGGGCGGAGGGTGAGGTCGCGTCCGCCCTTGTCAGTGAAGGTGTACATCTCCTTCTCAACCACGTCGGTACCCTGGCCGATCCCCCGCGCGAACACCTCCGTCGCCTCGAATACCGGCGTGTCGATGCGCTGGAAGCCGCCAAGTGCGCTCAAACGCTCTACGTGGTCACGCAGATAAGCCCAATAGGGCTGATCCTCCGGCAGAGTATCCAAGGTTCCCGGAGGTCGCTGATAGGTAGGCATAAGCCCTCCCCTGAGTTCTTAAGACATAGCCCAGCTAGCGCGTCGTCCTTGATCTAACAGGCCAACCCGCTCCCGAACCGGAAGCGAAACGTATTATAGTCCGACTGTTCAACGCTGCCAGTCCTCTCAGTTCGAGGGCTCTGCCACGGCTATGCGCACGGCCCCTTGTTGCGCAGCGGAGGCGGGACCGAGGCCGAAGCAGTCTGTGGCGTGCTTGGACGTCGCTTGCACAACGACGATGGGCTTGGCGGCCTTGCCTTTGGCCGCCAAGCTGGCCTGGTCATGCGCGCGTCGAATCGGAAGCCCAGCGGGGGCGATCGGGGATGTAGACGGTAACAGCCAGTATCTCATCCCGATCGGTGTAATCACACACCACGTGGATTTGCAGGTTGAACCGCGCGCTCGGCCCGACGATGAGGACCCGACGACGCCGCGGGTAGTGCTCGAGAATGTCCCCGTTGAAGACGGCGTGAAAGATGTCCGTCGCCCGCAGGCTTTCCTTGTGTGCCTCGAAAAGGGCGTGCCGCGTGAGTCGCATGGTCTCACGCTGGGCCAGCAGCGCTTCCACCTTGGTCAAGTTGTCGACCATCATCACGGCACTCCCCGACCGGCTGCGACGCCTCGAGGGTCGTGTGCAGCCTGGCACGGGATAGTATAGGACTCTGCTGCGAAAGAGACAAGTGCAGTGGCATCAGCAATCCAGGAGACAAGACCGGTTCCACCGACGGGACCCCATCGCTCCCTACAAAGTGACCTGGCAAGCCTGGTTGGCTCCTGCTGCCCCCAACGCGCCGGAATAGGCCCACAATCCAGGCAAATTGACGACGAGGGTAAGGAGGGTATAATCAGTGCCACAAAGGATGCGATGCTCTGGCGCCGCTGCCTGACGTCTTCCTCGGCTTGGCTCGGGATCACCGAGGGTCATTTTCCGTGCGGCTGGATGGAGCGATGATGGAGAAGACCAAAGAAGGAGACCGACATGATCGATGTCAACGAGCTTCGCAAAGGGGTCACATTCACGATGGACGGCGAGCTCTACAGAGTCCTGGAGTATGAGCACCACAAGCCGGGACGCGGCAAGGCGTACATCCGCACAAAGCTCCGCAACATCAACACTGGGAGCTCGACAAAGCACACGTTCATCTCGGGCGACAAGGTCGAGGACGTATACGTCGAGCGCCGCGGCGTGCAGTACCTCTACACCGATGGCGACCTCTACCACTTCATGGACACCGAGACGTACGAGCAGGTGGCAGCAGCCGGTTCGATCCTGGGCGAGGGTGCGGCGTTTCTGAAGCCGAATACGGAACTGATCGTACAGGTATACCAGGGGCAGGTCATCGACGTCGACCTCCCGACGAAAGTAGACCTGGAGGTAGTCGAGTCCGAGGTCGCGGTGGCCGGAGACCGCGCCACCAGCGTGATGAAGTCCGTGACCACGGAGACGGGGCTGGAGGTATCGGTGCCTCTGTTCGTAGAGGTAGGTGATGTGATCCGGGTGGACACCCGGAATGGAGAATACCTCACCCGCGTATGATCTCTGCCGATACAGTCGGAGCAATGCACCTGCGGACCCTCGCCGTACCACCGTGGGCGCAGCCGCCAGCAGGCCGTCCATTCACAAGTAGGAGCCGCTGACCCCTATGAATCAGAGAGCAAGACGGTATCTCGTGGGCGTCGCTGTCGCCTTCGGTGCGTTGGTTCTTCTCTCCGTCCTGTCTGGGAATGCCGCAGGCTTCTACACCGACTGGCTCTGGTTCACGAGTCTGGGGCAATTGGGCACGTTGAAGACCCGGTTGCTGGCCCGCATCGCCCTCTGGCTGGCCGGTGCGCTGGTAGCAGCCGCAGTGCTGGCTGTCAGTTGGTTCCTTCTGCCGCGACGTCTGTTGGGCCGTTTTCAGTTGAAGATCCGCGGCAGAGGAGAGGCGCCGGTCACCGTTGGTCTCCGGTGGGTCACCATCATCCTCAGCACCATGGGCGCTCTCGTGGCGCTGACCATGGCTTCGGCGGCCGGGAGCGAATGGAGCACAGTCCTCAGGTTCATCCACCAAGAGCCGTTCGGGTTAACCGATCCGATCTTTGGCTTCGACGCCGGGTTCTACGTCTTCACGCTGCCTTTCTATCGGTTCCTCACCACGTGGGTGACGAGTCTGATCGTGGTGACGCTCATCGGGAATGCCATAGTCTACGTCCTGGCTGGGCGAGTGAGGCAGGCTGAGGCGATAGGGCACCTTTCCGTACTCGCGGCCCTCTTCCTGGTCGGCAAGGCCATCGGATACCAAATCCAGCGCTGGGCGTTGTTGGGTTCCTCGACGGGCGTGGTGTACGGAGCAGGCTATACCGATGTCCACGCTCAGATGCCGCTTCTCGCTCTGCTGACTGCTGTGGTCGTGCTGGGCGCGCTCTTGCTGCTGGTGAACATCTTCATGCGCCGCTGGACGCTGCTCCTCTATGTGGGGATTGCCTGGGTTGCGCTCAGTCTACTGGGTCAGATATATCCCGCAGCGGTACAGCGGTTCACGGTCGAGCCCAACGAACTCGCTTTGGAGCGGCCGTACATCGAGCACAACATCGGCTTCACTCGCTATGCCTACGGGTTGGACAAGATCCGGGAATCCGACTTCCAGGTGACCGGGGAGCTGACTAGCGATGACCTCCTTGAGAACCAGCACACCCTGGACAACGTAAGGCTATGGGATTGGAAGCCACTCCGGTCAACCTACGAGCAGATCCAGGAGATCCGTTCGTACTATACCTTCTCGGATGTCGACATCGACCGGTACACCATAGACGATCGGGTGGTCCAGGTGAACCTCGCCGTGCGAGAGCTCGATATCGAACAGATGCGAGAGGATGCACGAACGTGGATCAACGAGCATCTGATCTACACTCACGGGTACGGACTCTGCCTGAGCCCGGTGGGAGCCGTCACCCGGGAGGGACTCCCACAGCTCCTGGTGCGCAACATCCCGCCTGAGAGCGCCCATTCAAGGCTAGAGATCAGGAGACCGGAGGTCTACTTCGGCGAGAAGACCACCAACTATGTCATCGTCGACACAACAGAGGACGAGTTCGATTTCCCTAGCGGTGACGAAAACGTCTACTCCCGCTACGAGGGCTCCGGTGGGGTTCAGATCGGCGGCCTGCTTCGGCGCGTCGCATTCGCGCTCCGGTTCAATAGCTCCCCAATTCTGCTTTCGAACGCGATCGGCGCTGATAGCCGCATCCTCTTCTACCGGGCACTCGCCGATCGGGTGGAGAAGCTGGCCCCCATGCTTTGGTACGATGCGGATCCCTATCCCGTCATCGCCGACGGACGAATCGTATGGCTCTACGATGCCTACACCTGGAGCGATCGATTCCCCTACTCTAGGCAGCACAGGGGGCTGAACTACATCCGCAACAGCGTCAAGGTCGCTGTCGATGCCTACAGCGGCGAAACGACTTTCTACGTCGTCGATCCGCAGGATCCCTTGATTCGGACCTATCAGTCGATCTTCCCGGATCTGTTCACGCCACTGGAGGAGATGGACCCGACGCTGCGCCAGCATTGGCGTTACCCGGAGCAGCTGTTCCGTATCCAGGCGGATCTGTTCGCAGCGTATCATATGCAGGATCCTCGGGTCTTCTATAACCAGGAGGATCTCTGGCAAACACCGATGGAGGTCCGGGAATCTGACAGGACGGAGATGTCACCCTACTACGTCACCATTCGCCTGCCGGCTCCGGGCGCGACCGACGCGCAGACGAACGACCAGGTCGAGTTCATTCTGATCAGGCCTTACGTCCCCGCCGGCAAGCAGAACATGATCGCGTGGCTGTACGCGGATTCCGATGGCCCGGACTACGGGCAGATGGGTGTGTACAAGTTCTCGAAGGAGGCCTTGATCTACGGCCCTATGCAGATCGAGTCTCGGATTGACCAGGATCCCAACATCTCGCAGCAGCTGACACTGTGGAATCAACGCGGATCGTCGGTCAACCGAGGTAATCTGATCGTCATCCCTATTGATGGTTCCCTGCTCTACATCGAGCCCCTATACCTGCAGGCCGAGGCCAGTCGGCTTCCTGAGCTGAAACGCGTCTTCGTGGTGCATCAGAACAGGGTAGCGATGTCGGAGACACTGGCAGACGGGCTGGCGCAGGTATTGAGGGAACAACCGATAGTAGCACCGCCCGAGGCGCCGGAGTCGGGGCCCGAGCTGTTGGAGCCCCTGCCGTCGGGGGTACCGGAACTGGCACTTGCAGCCCAGGCACACTACGCGGCGGCCCAGCGATGCCTGGAGATCGGCGACTGGACGTGCTACGGAACTGAGCTGGAAGCGTTGGAGCAAGCCCTGCAAGCGCTCGTCGACGCGACGGCGGAATAGCCTGCACTTGGTAGCTGTTGGTCTGCCTGAGCCAAGGTGCTCTAAGCCTCTCGCCCGGGGGCGACCGTTCCATCCAGTGACAGCTGCGAGCGCCGGTGTATCAGAGCCATTGTTGATACTATGCGGGGGAGGTAGTTGCCGTGGAGACCAGGCCTTTCGGTAAGACTGGAGAATCATTCCCTATCCTAAGCTTTGGAGGACAGCGGATCGTCGATGACCACGATTGTACGGAGGAGGAGGCCATCGAGATCGTCAACACCGCGATTGACCGCGGCATCCGCTACTTCGACACCGCCTGGATCTACTCTCAGGGACAAGCGGAGACCCGCCTCGGCAAGGTGGTGAAGCACCGGCGATCAGAGATGTGGATCGCCACCAAGGCCTGGGACACCACGCGCGACGGGGCGCTGCGCCAGCTTGAGGAAAGCCTGGGCCGGCTACAGACAGACCACGTGGACGAGTGGCGGCTGCACAACGTCTGGGACTACGCACGGCTCGACGCTTTCACGGCAGAGGGCGGTGCACTCCAGGCAGCCCTGCAGGCCCG
>JASFVG010000164.1:0-9747 GCA_050049955.1 Anaerolineae bacterium
AGAAGCAGCAGCGCTACCGTCAGCATCCCAATCAGCCAGCACAGAGACTCAGCCATATGGTCCTCCCGCAGCGGACCAGAACTGCATCCCGGCTCCAGCATCCCCGCGATGTGCTCCCCCTGCTGCAGACGCAGCGCCTTTCGGGCGGCACTGCTCGCATCGAGTGCGCCGGATTGATGCGGCGCCCGATCCCGTTCGTCTGCGCACAAGGATCATGTTGTGCAGTGCTTGCTGGGCACGGGCCTTGGAGGATAAAATCCGGCGATCGTGGACGACGATTACCATCGCCGCCTACACGCACTTCCGCTCCACGGAAAGCAGGATCAGGCCCAAGTCGCGGATTCTGTTGAGCAATCCGTGGAGGGCGGCCTGGTCCCGCACAGGGCCAAGCAGCAGCGTGGTCCCGTCGGCTCGGGGCGAAACGGTCATGCCGCCCAACCAGTCGGACCAATGCTCATCCAGAACGCCGAGTAGTCTGATCTGATATTCGGGCTGTTCATCGCGACACTGAGCATCGTCCATTTGACCTGGCTCCCTTCCATTCTGTGGTCCCTTCTGGCTCTGCTCATCTTAGGCAGGTCGCGGCCCTGGCTGGTGTGCGCCCGCCCCCACCGAAATCGGTCAGCTCTCTCAACTGTGGGCATGTGGCCACTCAACCACGTGCCCGTCTTCCGCCGGCAGCTCAGACTACTTCAACAGCATTATCAGTGCAATGACGATGGCTAGCACAAGTCCAACAGTTGCCGCCAGGACTCCACCCCGAGAAATGCTCTTCCGATAGTAAAGCACACACACCGCAAGGCCGAGCGCGGCAACCACGAGCATGACTATGGCATTACCCCAGGCCGCGAGTATGAGCAGTACAGCCACGACTAGAGCTGCCAGTTTATCCGACGTCTGCTGGTTGTTCATCAGTTTCGCTCCTTTCTGCTTTCTTGGACCATCACCTAGCGCCGCCTCTTACCATCTTTCGTCGATCCCCCATTTCACTGTGATCCTATAGACGAACTCCTAATCGCGGCACTGAGCATCGTCCTTTTGATACTGCCTCTCTCTATTCCTTCATCTGCCGATGTCCTTGTGAGCTCAGGCAGGTCGTTGGCCCCGCCAGTCAGCGTCCGCCCCCTACGAAGTGCCCCGAATCGAACACATCACCAGTATATCGGCCGGTGAGTGGCATGTCATCCATCGAGGGTTCGATCTGGGGGTTGGATCAGGGGGTGGAGCAAGGCCGACCGTCCAGACACTCCTAAGGCGGCGTGCGGCGCGCCGGCGCCGGCGGCTGGCAGGCTGCGTTCCTCGATGGAACTTCTCCAGCCCGAAACGCGTCCTAGGCGAGGGCGAACCGGCATGGGAACCCGGGGAACACGGTGGCTGGTCCAGCAGTTGGGAACCGCCCCGGAGTCGACGGCGGAGAGGACCCGTTTGCCCACAGGCCTGGCCGATGATAGAATGGTACGTCAGGTGATCGCTGGCGCGATAGGAGCGGAGCAAGTGTCCACATCCCTTCTGAAAACCAAGCTCTACGCACCCCCGATTCGGCCCGAGCTGGTGTCCCGCCCACGGCTGGTCGAGCGGCTAGACGAAGGATCTCGCGAGGGCAGCAAACTGACCTTGCTCTCGGCCCCAGCAGGTTACGGGAAGACCACACTGGTGGGCGAGTGGATAGCGCACTGCGGCCTACGGCCGCACGCGGCCTGGCTCTCGCTAGACCAATCTGACAACGACCCGGCCCGATTCTGGACCTATGTCGCCGCTGCCCTCAGAACGGTGGAGGAGGACATCGAGGAGATACCCCAGTCGGCCTTCCGGTCGTCGCATGCCTCGTCGGTCGAATCTGCTCTTACCCACTTGCTCAACCAGCTCGCCGGAAAGCCGGGTCCATTCGTTCTCATCCTCGATGACTACCATGAGGTCGATGCGCCGGCGATCCACGACGCGCTTTCGTTCCTGCTCGAGAATCAGCCCCCGCAGATGCACATGGTGATCGCCACCCGCGCAGACCCTCCTCTGCCCATCCCTCGTCTCCGCGGTCGAGGACAGTTGGTTGAGCTGTACCAATCCGATCTGCGCTTCACGTTTGAGGAGGCGGCGGAGTTCCTCAACCAGGCCATGGGATTGGACCTTCCGGCGGAGGACGTCGCTGCGCTGGAGAGACGCACCGAAGGCTGGATTGCCGGATTGCAGATGGTAGCGGTCTCTATGCGGGGACGTGACGATACGGGAGGATTTGTCCGCGCATTCACGGGCAGCCACCGCTACATCCTCGACTATCTGGGCGGGGAGGTCTTGCGGCAGCAGCCGGAGGATATCCGGGAGTTCCTACTCCAGACGTCCATCCTGGACCGGCTTTGCGCTCCCCTGTGCAACGCTGTCGTGGAGGACACCGTCCTGGACGGCGAAGCGGGTGGATCACAGGCGGTGCTGGAGAGCATGGAAAGCAACAACCTGTTCGTTGTTGCATTGGATGACGAACGGCGGTGGTACCGGTACCATCGCCTATTCGCCGACCTGCTGCGTCAGCGCGTGCGGAGAGAGCGACGCGAGCTGGTGACGGAGCTTCACCGGCGGGCAAGCGCGTGGCACGAGGAGAATGGCCCCATCTCGGAGGCGGTCAATCACGCCGTGGCTGGGCGTGACTTCGAGCGGGTAGCATCTCTGGTCGAGCAATCTGCCTGGCCGATGCTCACGCGAGGCGAGATGACGACCCTGCTGGGCTGGCTGGACGCTATGCCCGAGGGTGCGGTGCGCGCCCGGCCACGACTTGGCATCTTGCGCGCCTGGGCTCTGGCGCTGACAAGTCAGTTGGACGAAGCCGACTCGTATCTGTCTGACGTCGATGTTGGCTACGGTCGGGGCGAGGTGGACGCGGTCCGAGGCTACATCGCCCATCACCGTGGGCAATCAGCCCAGGCGATCGAGCAGTGTCAGAGGGCGTTGGAGCTCCTGCCCGAAGCGGACTGGTTCTCGCGCGGGTTCGCCGCTGTTATTCTGGGAACCGCTCCTCTAAGCAAGGGGGACGCTGCGACAGCAAGCCGGGCACTGACCAGGGCTGTCCGGATTGGTCGAGAGGCCGGTCAGACCCCACTGACGCTGATCGCCATGACCATGCTGGGCGAGGGACAGGAGGCGCAAGGGCTTCTTCACCAGGCGATTCAGACGCATCGGGAAGCGCTCCGACTGGCGTCCGAATACTCCACCGAACCCATGCCCTTTGCCGGCATGGCGTACGTAGGGCTTGCCGGACCTCTCTATGAGCGGAATGATCTTGACGAAGCGATGCGCTGTGCCAAGAAAGGTCTTGTACTGAGCAAGCGAGCGGGGAGTGTCGACACCATTGAGGATGCCTACTTCAACCTCGCCCTGCTGCATCATGCTCGGGGCAACCGGGACGCGGCGCTCGAGTCGATACAAGAACTGGAGAACGTGGCACAGCGGCGCGGGCACAGCGCCTGGATGGCGAAGACACGCGCAATGCGGTCCTGGTGGCTGCTCGAACAGGGGAATGTCACGGTGGCATTGCGTTTCGCGGAGGAGAGTAGCTTGCGTGCTGCCGGCGGCAGTGATTACGTCCGGGAGTACCCGGAGATGGCCAGGGCAAGAGTGCTATTGGCCCAAGCTGTGTCACGAGGGGGCGCTCGGTCGGACGAGCCGCGTCAAGCGTCAAGGTCGCTGGCAGACCTGCTGCAAGGTGCGGAGGCGGTGGGGCGCATGAAGAGCGCGGTCAAGATCCTTGCGCTTCAGGCGCTGGCATTCCAGACCCAGGGAGATGCAGAGCAGGCATTGTCCGCGCTGGAGCGGGCGCTGTCCCTCGCCGAGCCAGAGGGATACGTACGCACCTTCATCGATGAGGGCGAACCTATGGCCAGACTGCTCCGTCTCGCGCTCTCGCGAGGCATTGCGCCCGACTATGTGGCCCGGCTGCTGGCCGCCCTCGGCGAAGAGGCGGAGTTGGCGTTTCCCACGATGGAGTCCCTGGTTGAACCCCTGACCGAGCGCGAGCTGGACGTGCTACGCCTGATCGTCGCTGGTCTGTCGAACCCAGAGATCGCCGAGGAGCTATTCATCGCTGTCAGCACTGTCAAGTCACACGTTAATCACATCTACGGCAAGCTTGGTGTGACGAGTCGTACCCAGGCAGTGGTCAAGGCGCAAGAGCTGGGTTTGCTGTAGCCTGAGGTGCTCCCCCCGGCCGTTGTCAACCACCCTGGTTGGCTGCGCTTCCACGTCAATACCTCTCCGAATCAACCCCTCAATCCATCCCCCGAGTCCTACCCTGGGTGGAGGACAGTCCACCCGTCGACGTGGTACACTACTGGCAAGCTCGACAATCGACCTTTGCGCGAACGGCAGGCTATGACGGCTACCGCCACGAGGGATGATAGCTTGCCCCGCGCCAGCAGAAAACCGGAGGAGATGAGGGACATGAGACGGATGAATGAGCTACTGACAACCGCCTTTCTGGGTGTGTCCCTGGTGTCGGTGGCCCTCCCCGGCTGTGGAGGACAGCAACGATCCTCCTCGACTGTCCCAAGTTGGTCGGATGCCAGCCCAACACCCTCGCCGTCCCTATCGAGGCCCACCGCGAGCGTGCGGACCGGCGAACCCACCCCAGTCCGGCAGGAGCCAGGTGCAGAGAAGCAGGCTATGTTGACGGCAGAGCCCATGCCCACTCCCTCCTTCCCCGACCTGCCCGACCTGGTTCCGCCTGCCGACGGATGGATTGCCTTTGAGACACCGCAGGAGCTGCTGGCCCTGATCTCCCCTGACGGCTCGCGGCTTGTTCCCGTGACCACCGAGGGAAAGGTCCGAAGCTTCGCCTGGTCGCCCGACGGGCGCTCACTCGCCTTCGTCCGGGGCGGGCAGCTGACGATTCTGTCCATCGAGGACGCTCGATTCACGGCGCTGACACGGCCCGGTGCTATCCGTTCTCCAGGGCTTGCCTGGTCCCAGGACAGCCGGTACTTGGCCTATCTCCACGGCCTGGAGAAGCGGAGTCGCCCGCTGGAGCCGGATGCTCTGCGCGTCCTCAATGTCGCTGCCCGAAAAGCCATCACGGTCAGCAGCTACGCCAATACTCGTCCCGACGAGAGGGCTGTTCTGTGCTCTCAGCCCTTCCCCTTCCCGCTGCTGGCAGTCAAGGAGGCCGGCTTCAGCCACATCGTTCGCATATGGGATGTCCGCGATCGTGAACCGCTCACGGAGCTCCTCCCGTCCTCATTCTTCTGCGAGTACCTCTGGCTCCCGGGTATGTCGGGGGTGATCTTCGCCAGGGAGGAGGCAGAGAAGGCGGGGATCGAATGGACCTGCCCCGAGGACACGCAGGATTGCATGAAGGGCGAGACCAAGGTCAGTCACCCGACCAGCGTGGCCGTGTGGCGAATGGCTGAAGACTCGGTCGGGGACGAGGCGCCGACAGTCGTGCTGGAGGGCAGGCAGAAGCAGCACTACCGTCCGACCCGCTGGCTCTCCGACGGGCGCCTGGAGGTGCAGGTCAGGCAGTTCGAGAAGACCACGTACGAAGGCCCGGCTCAGCCAGAACGCGTCACTTATCATTACTTGGTACCGACCGAGGACGGGACATTCCGGGAGGCCGAGAGTGGCGATCTGCCCTGGTGGGCAGCCAGTGGGTTTGAGGAGCGATTCGAGGCCACCGATCTCTATCGGGAGCAGAACAGAGAGAGACTGCTCATACCCGGCTGGGAGGTGGGGCCGGACGGGGAGACGGCGGCATTCGCGTGGTCTCGGCGAGTAGACGCAGAAGAATGGGAATCAGCGATCTACCTGTGGCGGGGTGAGGGAGAGCCCAAGCGTCTCACTGCAGGATCCTATCCCCAATGGCAGCCGACGGTTCGCTCATCAGGGCCCTAGCTGGAGTGTGGACGCTCTCGCACGGAAAGGGCAAATCGGGGCCCGCCATGAACAGGGAACGGGAGATAAGAGATGAAGGCCATATCACGGGAGGATGTGTTTGATGGCGGCTGAACGCAGTCACGTTGGATGGAGGTTGTGGCTCTGGTGGGTGCTGGCGAGCACCACGGGCTTGGCCCTGGGCTTTGCGGGCGGCTATGCCGCTGGCTTCGCCATCGGTGGAGCCATCAGTGGCATCGCTAGTCAAAGTGTGTTCGGGGCCATGGTCGGGGTATCGTTCGGAACGACGCAGTGGCTGGTCCTGCGGCGGCGGGTCTCTCGTGCTGGCTGGTGGGTCCTAGCCACCACGCTGGGCATGGGGGTGGGCTTCGCGTTGGTCAGAGCCATGACTCCTACGGTGAGCAGGATGGTCGGAGGAGGTCCAATGTACGGGCTCGTCAACGGAGCAATAGTCGGAACCCTCATCGGGGCGATGCAATGGCTGGTCTTGCGCTGGAAGGTCTCTCGCGCGGGCTGGTGGGTGCTGGCGAGCGCGTTGGGCATGGCGGTGGGCTTAGCCCTGGGTCAGGTTGCAGGCCAGCTCGCGGGCGTGGCAATGACAGGGATTGCGCTGGTCTGGCTATTGCGACAGCCTGCCCAAGAAACGCAATAGGGGACGGCGCCTGCCAGTGGCGGTGTTCACACTGTTCAGGAGGTCGTACACGAAGGCGATACGCAGGGAACCTTCTTGGACCTCAATCCGTCCAGACCATGGTAAGGTCAATTTGAGCAAATTCAAGAAAGAACAGGAAAAGGAGACGGAGAAATGGAAGACAAACTGTCAACCTTGAAGTCCAAACGAATCGCTTTCGCCATCGGCCTGATCCTGGCGTTGATTCTGAGCAACACCGCCCTGGCCGACAACGGTGGCACAGTGGAACACATGGCCGCGTACTGGCACGCGACGTACTGGGATAACACATCGCTCTGGGGCACGCCGGTGGTTCAGCGCCAGGAGAGCAATCTGAACCACGACTGGGGCTTCGGGTCCCCCCACTTCAAGGTCCAGGCCGACCGCTTCTCGGCGCGCTGGACTCGCTACATTGACGTGCCCCCTGGCAACTATCGGTTCCGCATGACCGTTGACGATGGGGCTCGCCTCTATGTGAACGGCCATCTGCTAATTGATGCCTGGAAAGACCAGCCGCCGACCACCTACACCGGCGACGTCAGCCTGACGGGGGGGCATCATCTGGTCGTGGTTGAGTATTACGAGAATACCGGTTTGGCCGAAGCCAAGCTTTCCTGGGAACCCGTGAGTTCGACAACTGGGTCCTGGCGGGCCGAGTACTACGCCAATCCCTGGCTGGGTGGGGGTTGTATGCCGCCCAGCACATCCACGGACTGCCGCGTCATCGTCAGGGAGGATCCGGAGATCGACTTCGATTGGGGATGGGGCGCGCCGCTGTGGGGTATGCCGAGCGACTGCTTCTCGGTGCGGTGGACACACACGGCCCACTTCGAGCCGGGCTCCTACCGGTTCACGGCCACCACCGACGACGGCGTCCGCCTGTGGGTGAACGAGCACCTGCTGATCGACAACTGGCGCGACCAGGCCCTCGCGTCCCGCTCCGGCACGATCTACCTGGAGGGGGACGTAGCGCTCAAGATGGAGTACTACGAGAACGGGGGCGTGGCCGCGGCGTGGCTCAAGTGGGAGCGAGAAGGCCATCATCCGGCGCCCGCCGTCGAGCGCATCCTCTTCGCGCCGAGGGCCACCCAGACCACGGTCGAGGGGTACCTGCCTGCGAACGATTCCAAAGTCTATGTGATGCGCGTTGCAGCGGGACAGTACGTCGCGATGGACGCCACGGTAGGTGCGGCCGGCCAGGGGCTGCGCTTCTCCATCGTCGGCGCCGATGGCACCGTCGTGAAGCCGATGGGCGAGGGTCACGTCCGCACCGTCATTGGGAGCACCCAGGACTACTACGTCAAACTGAGGTCCGACGTGGGTGCGGTGAGCTACCGGATGAGCGTTCTCATCCCTGTCCGCATCCGATTCGCGCCCGGGGCTATCTCGGCCCGGGTGACGGGCAGCCTGGCCCCGGACGGCGCGCACGATTATGTACTGTCCGCCCTTGCGGGCCAGCGGATGATCGTCACCCCCCACGCAGCTCAGGGCCGGGTCGGACTGGTCATCTCTGGCGTGGATGGACAGGTGTTGCTGAGCGGCCGCGTCGGGCCTCCGGGAGGGTGTTATGACGGAACCCTGCCCGCGACTCAGGACTATCTCCTGAACGTGCGGGATGAAGGGCGAACCGGCGCTGACTACGCCCTGGAGATCACTATCCCGCCGTTGTAGGCCTACGCCAGTAGTTGCAGATTGGGTAGCCCCAAAGGAGTCCAGATGATGTCCATTGGTCTGACAGAGAGCATCGTCCTCAGCGCGGCATGCGTGCTGACTATCGTTCCCCTCATCGCCGGGCTTGTCGCTTTCGCCGTGGTCCTCACGCGGCGCAAGGGTAAGAGCAATCAGTTCTCGAGTCACGACTAGGCGAGTTGCATATGTGGAGGTAGAGATGAAACGCTTCGCCCGACTCAGTCCGTTGCTATGCATCCTGGCGGCGGGATCCGTTCTAGCTGGCTGCGCGCCGGAATCGTTCAGCCTGGCCGGTGGACTCGTCGAGACAGCCCAACCATCCCATACCGACCTGGAAGTGGTCCTCCAGGTTCCGGCCACGCTCCCCCACGGAAGGTCTGTCGAGCTGACGTTCACCCTATTCAATCGCTCAGATACGGCATTGTACGTGCTCAATTGGTTCACGCCGCTCGAGGGACTGGGGGGCCAGATCTTCCGAGTCGAGCGCGATGGAGAGGCCGTTCCCTACGAGGGCCCGCTGGCTTACAGAGGCGACCCGACACCCGAGGCATACGTCTTGCTGGGCGCGGCGGAGTCAGTGTCTGCGGAAGTGGACCTGGCGACCGCGTACGACTTCTCGAAGGCTGGAGTGTACACCGTTGAGTTCCTTTCGCCTTCAATCTCTCATGTTGCGAGAACGGAGGCTGAGCTGGCCAAGACGGTGGACGACCTTGGCCCGGTTCAGATGCCGTCAAACACCGTTGCTGTGGAGATAGGCGGCTCATCGGATTCGCCCGTCCGCCGGACTCCCGTGGAAGCCGCGGAGATGATCCATGACCACCTGCGGAGTCAGAAACCCGATCTCAATCCGGATCTCTATCTTGCGGTGGAGGAGGTGCCCGTGCCCGATGCCTGGGAGCTAATGCAAGTGCAGGTGTTCCGGGTCACGGGGGAGGCCTTCGCCAGGGACTCCTTCCTGATCAGTGGCGATATGGTACTGCCTCTAGGCACGGCAATCGGTGGCCAGGGTCTTACCTCCCTGGTGATCGGCGACCTTGACCGGGATGGGCGCGCGGAACTACTCTTCGCGTACAGTTACGGGTCCGGCATCCACCAGTCACGGATCGGCATGTACGCGCCTGCCTACGGCGAAGACCGGACCCACGAAGCTGCGATCGCGTACCTGGGTGATATGAGCCTCTTCAAGGAGGACGTGTCCAGTGTGGGAGTCAGCGTCGTTGAATCACACGCCCCGACCTTGACTCTGCGCTACCTCGATACCCTGGGCTACCTCGCTATCCAAGGGCAGGTTGGTCAAGCCGAGTTGGTGCTGCAGGTTGCCGAGGACCTGCCTGATGACGTACGCCAGAATCTGATAGAAACAACCACGGAAGGCGAGGACGGTGCGTCCGCCGGCTGGCAGAGTCACCGCAACAAGGAGCACGGATTCGCTTTCCGCTATCCCGATGCCTGGACGCTGGTCGAGGAGCCTCGCGTGGTGAAGCTGAACCAGGGCACGCCGATCCTGAGCATAGCGC
>JASFVG010000165.1:0-9727 GCA_050049955.1 Anaerolineae bacterium
GCCGTCAGCAAGCTGGTCACGTTGGGGCTTCCGAGCACCTGCGGCACGGTGCCGAGCACGGTGTAGACACCGGACGAGACCACGTAGGTGCCGATAGAGACAGCCTTCTCGCTCATCCATTCCGGTGCTGCGCCAGCCGCTGGCAGATCGCTGATATCGACGCCCAGCGCATTGGCAATGGCGCCGCACGCGACCAGGATCCGGCTGATGTCCACGCAGGAGCCCATATGCAGCACCGGCGGTACGCCGAGGGCCTGGCAGACCGCCTTCAGGCCATCGCCGGCCTGCTCTGCCGCTGCTGGAAGCAGCAGACCGGCCTTCGCACAGGCAATGGCGTTGCAGCCGGTGTTCACGACCAGCACGTCATTGGCTATCAGATCCTCGACCAGCCTCAGGTGGCCATAGTCGTGGCGCACCTTGGGGTTGTTGCAGCCGACCACGGCTGCGATACCGCGAATGGTGCCGTTTCTG
Source organism: Anaerolineae bacterium (assembly GCA_050049955.1). Taxonomy (GTDB): domain Bacteria; phylum Chloroflexota; class Anaerolineae; order B4-G1; family B4-G1; genus SKLM01. The sequence goes on from JASFVG010000165.1 coordinate 472, forward strand.
ATGGCATCGAGCAGGGGTTCAAGGGTGCCGCCCAGGGCCTTGACAATGGCCTCCACGCTGAACCCGACCATGCACTCTGTCTTCTCGTCGGGAATACTGACCGTCTCCCTGTTGCGATTCGCGTAGTTCTCGACTGCCCGTCTCACGATGGTCTTGGCGATATCCAAGGCCTGTTCCTCGTTGAATTCGATGTGCGTGGCACCCGGGAACTTCGCCTTCGGTGAAGTCGAGATGATCTCAGTGTGGTAGCACTGCGCCAGGTCCGGCAGGGCGGGGAAGATGCACTGCACGTCCACGATCACCGCCTCCACAGCCCCGGTGATGACGGCCAGTTCTTGCTGCAGGAAATTGCCGGCGATGGGCGCCCCATGGCGCATCAGGATCTCATTGCCGGTGCAGCACATGCCGACGACGTTGATGCCCTCGGCGCCCTTCTCCTTCGCCAACGCCACAAGCTCTGGATCCAGCGCCGCCGCCACGATCATCTCGGATAGAGTCGGTTCATGGCCGTGGGCCACGATGTTGACCTCATTCTCCTTGAGCACGCCCAGGTTGGCTGTCGACATGATCGGCTCTGGCGTGCCGAAGAGAACATCGGACAGCTCGGTGGCGATCATCGAGCCGCCCCACCCGTCACTGATCGCGGTCCGCAGCCCATGCAGGATGAGGTTAACGTAGTCGTTGTCGACACCGATGTGGGTGCGGTGCATACACTCCACGATCTCCCGGTCAACCCCGCGGGGGTCGACGCCCAGCTTCTCCCAGAGCGCAACCCGCGCAGCCGGTGCGCGGCGGGTGAAGCGGATGGGGCCACTCTGATTCCCAAACTCACCGTGCACTGCGTGCGCCAGATCGAGAGCGACGTCCTCCTTGGCACGTCCCTCGGCCTCGATGCCGTACTCGGCCGCCAGGGCTGCGAGTTTGGCCTCGTCCTTGATCTCATAGCCACCACTCTTCCCCTCGGCCGTCAGGAGGAAGGTATGGGCGATGTCCCGCCCGTGGTCGGAGTGGGCTGCGGCGCCGGCAGCGATGGCCCGCAGCAGCCCTCGGGCGACGAGGGTATCCGCAGTGGCCCCACAGACTCCCTTCTTAGGGCCTGTGTCGTCAAATGGATCGATGCGGCACGGGCCCATGTTGCAGTGGCGGCAGCAGAGTCCCAGCTCCCCATAGCCGCACTGGGGCAACTGGGCCTCGAGACGCTCCCAGGCGGTCTCGATACCCTGTTTCTCCGCGACGCGCAGCATGAACTGGGTCGCCGGATCGACGGAGCGCTGTACTGCGCGGTCTTCCAATGCAGTCATGATTTAACCTCCCTCCCGGTCTGGCTGGTTACCCGTCCCAGATCTCGCCATGCTTCCACATTGGCCGGCAAGCGGACGGTCGCCGGTTCGATCTGCCCGACGGCTACAGATACGGTCTGGGCCAGCTTGGTGCGGGCCGCCTTCACCAGCTCGTTGATGTCTCCGAACACCAGTGCCCCGACTTTGCAGGCCTCTACACAGGCCGGGACTTCTTCGCGGCGTAGACGTTCGATGCAATGATCGCACTTGATGGCCACCGCTTTGTCCAGCGTCGCCTTGTAGGACGGATAGAACGTGATGACGTCGAAGGGGCAGACCAGGGCGCACATGGCGCAGGTGATGCACTTATCGGCGTCCACGACAACGGTACCTGTGTCCCCGTCCCGGCTGATGGCGCCGGTGGGACAGACGGTCATACAGGGCGCAGGCTCGCAATGCCGGCATTTGTTGGGGAATGACGTATCCAGGACGACGCCTGGCCCGACGAGGATGCGGGGGCGCGGCCTACGGTCTTCGGCAATCGCTTGATAGAGGTTCTTGCTCATCGAGTGCTCGACAGCGCATGCGATCTGGCACTGTTTGCACCCGATACAACGTTCCGGATTCACGAAAACTGTCTTCATGAACTTCACTCCCTCCCTGCTCTAGGGGGCTTCCACGGAAGATCACAGGGCTATCAGTAGAGTCAGATTGGTCGCAGATAACCTCCTTATCAGCTGATCGCGCCACGTCGCGCTCGTTGGACTGCACAGTCTCGCGTTGAGAACCGTATGCTACTCCGTCCGGCTATCGACACCGAACACGCGGCTGTGGGAAGACTGCTGAAAGGACGCCTCCTGGCCTGCGTGTAGAACCGAGGTCCCCGTTGTTCGGGCACCGGAAGGTATCATGCCCATTGTAAGCTCCCCCGTCCGTGATTTCCACTATTGGATGTCAACCGGGCGGCTGATGAATGTCACTTCCGCGGTCGGGCTGAGGTCCTGGCAGCAAGTCCTGGCAGCAAGTGCTTGACAGTAGCCTAGTCGGTTGTATAATATCAATATGTGATAGCCTTCGCTCTGCATCGCTCTATCCTCGAGAAGGCCCTATCACAACACTGTCAAGCTCCAGACGCCAGCAACGCACCACAACAGCGCCACTCGATCACGGCAGGTCCGCCTCAAATGGCCCTGGCTCGGCCGGCCATGACAATCGAAGGAGGACTAAAGACATGAATCGCTCAAGACGCCGCATAGCCTTGGCTAGCCTACCTGTGTCGATTGCAGCGGTTTCCGTGCTGCTGCTCGTGCTGGTCTGTGTTGAGATCTCCGCCCAGTTGCCGCCATCCTTCGATGTTTGGAAGCACGAGGATCTCGACAAGAACGGGGTCTTTGACAACTGGGACCGCGATCCCCCTCTCGAAGGCTGGGACTTCACCGTCGAGGACAGTGGGGGCCTGTTCGCGCAGGGATCCACTGACGAGAACGGCAACGTCAAGTTCCCGGGGATATCGTGTTGTGAGACGTATACGATCTGCGAGGTGCTGAAGCCCGGATGGACCAACTCCGCGCCGGGCGCTGCAGGGTGCGTGGTCGTAACGGTACCTGAGAACCAGAACGGGCCGATCGAGTTAGTCTTCCTCAACTACCGCTCGGCAGTAGGTGGCGCGACGGAGCCGGCTAGCAGGTATGCGCTGTTGGCGCCGTGGCTGGCGCTGGGGGCTCTGATCCTCTGCATTGGTGTCGCAGTCACCGCTCGCAGACGACAGGCTAGTGCCGCCTAGAAGCCCAAGACCTGTATCGACTCAGACCAAGTTGTGGAGAAGCCCGGCTTGTGCCGGGCTTTCTTCTTGCTTGAGCGCGACGCCCCGCTGTCCATCGCAACTTCATTCCTCGTCGCCTTGTGGTATAATGGCCAAGAGACTGTTTGGCCGTGGGGGTGCACTTGCCGCCTCTGACAAGCCTACTTGAGCTTATCACGACCCAATCCGGCGCCTTGGTCTACCAACTGGTAACGCTGTTCGCCATCCAGTTGATCCTGGGTGTCTCGTTCGGGCACTGGCAGCGCCGCCGCGACGGCGCCTCATTGCGGCTTCTGACGATGGCCACGGGCGTCTTCCTGGCAAGGGTGATTCTCATGGTCGCAGCCCTACTCGGCAGGAGTGGCCTGCTCCACTCCAGATCCGCATTGCCTCCCCTCGAGCGGTGTCTCGATCTCGTCACGACGGTGCTGGTCGCCTGGGCCCTCGTGCCCATCATGGAGCGGCATCCCCGGTTGAGCACCCGCGGGCTGGTCGTCGCTGTTCTGGGAGCGGCCGCCACCTACGTGATCTTTGCCCGCCTCTGGCCTGGTGCGGAGGCCCAGGGTCTGGCCTACAACGGCTACTGGCAAGAAAGGGTCTGGGAGGGCTTGACGTCCGCGACGCTGGCGCTAGCCTTGGTGGCCAGCACCAGCTGGCGAGGAGCGGACTGGGGTTGGCTCGTCTGCCTAATCGGGCTGTGGCTCGCTGGCCATAGCCTCCAGTTGATCGCACCTGTCAGAGATGCGGACACTGCGGGGTGGGTCCGGCTTGCCAACCTGGCTGCGCTGCCCCTGCTGGCCGCCCTCGTCTATCGCCGTGCCCTGGGCACGACCTCCGATGGGGTGGTGGACAGGGAGGAGGTCACCCTGGGCGTCGTCGGTATGCTTAAGGCCATCCAGCGTATCGAAGCCGACAGCCAGGCCGAACCCGCGCTCGAGCTCGCCGCTTCTGCAATAGCCCGCACCCTAGACGCCGACATGGTGGCGATTGGCCTTCGGATCCCCGAGTCCACGGACGCGGTGCGCGTGGTCGCCCTCCATCCAGCTACAAGTCTGACGCTGGCGAATCAGCAGACGACGCTGCTGGTGTCCAGGTATCCTCTGCTGTCGACAGCGCTCCAGAGCCGGCACCTGGAGCGGGCAGTCGCAGATACGCAGGTGAGCCGGCTAGGTGGCCTGTACCGCGATCTGGGATTCGACGCATCGGGACCGCTGCTCGTCCAGCCCCTGACAGCCGGTGACGACGTTCTGGGCGCGGTCCTGGCTGGGAATCCGATCTCGCGCCGAGCATGGCGTATGCCAGACGGACAGGTCCTACAGGCCCTGGCCGCACCCCTTGCCTCCGCGGTCGCGGGCAGCAGGGAACGGAGGAGAGTTGTCCACCAAGCGCTGGAGGAGGCACGCCGAGAGATCGAGTCCAAAGCCGAGCATGCGCGACAGATCGAGGCGGAGCTGGAGCAACAGCACCGGCGAACTGAGGAGTTCCTCGCAGAGCTTCGCCAACGTGAAGAGAGGATGCACCAGCTCGAGGAAGCCCAAGCTGTAGCCGCCACAGCACAGGAAGAACTGGCCAAATCGGTCGAGGCGCACAGTGCCCTCCGTACCCTTCTCTCCCACTGGCAGGAAGAGGCCCAGCGACTGCGTGAGGAAAAAGCCGAACTGGAAAACCAGCTGGCCCAATCGGCATCGGAGGAATCACCGGGTCGTCGACTCGACGGAGGAGCAACCCAGAGCAAGATGGTCGCTTCTCTCGCCGAGGAACTGCGGACCCCGATGACGTCCATTGCTCGCTACACCGACCGGTTGCTGGGCGAGGAGCCCAGTGTGCTCGGCGAGTCCCAGCGGCGACACCTGCAGCGCGTTGAGGCCAACATCGCCCGCATGGACGGACTCCTCAACGACCTGATCAGAGCCACCCGCGTCGATTTGGGGCAGGTCGAACTAGCGCCGGAGCCGGTCGACCTGAACACTGCCGTCCAAGACGTCCTACACGCACTGTCAGCTCGGCTTGAGGAAAAGGGACTGCGTGTCCAGTCCGACCTTGAGGCTGATCTTCCGCCCGTCCATGTGGATCAGGACAGCTTGCATCAGGTCCTCCTCAACTTGCTCTCCAACGCCACCTTGGCCGCAAGGCCGGGCACTGTCGTCCAGCTGTGCACCCGGGTCAAGGAACCGTCGGGTGAACTCGAGGATCTGCCTGACTTCGCTCTCGTCTCCATCACAGACACGGGAGGGGGCATCGCGGCAGAGGACCAGCCCCGCGTGTTCCGCCCGCTCTCAGACGATGACGGACCGCGCATTGGGGGACTGGGCGAGACCGGGGCAGTCCTCTCGGGAGCAAGGTCCTTGATCGAGGCACACGGGGGACGGATCTGGGTGGAGAGCGCGCCCGGTGTGGGCAGCACGTTCAACTTCATCCTTCCTCTCCCTGCCGCGCGTGAGGATCTGGGAACCGCGCCGGACCGCGAGGTCGGAGCCAGCGGTGAGTGAACTCGGTAGCTCCGGCGAGGAGCAGGGAGCCGGCCCCTGGGGTCCAGGCGCCCGTCCTGCTGCGTCGAGGAGAAGAGAATCTGCGTCGGACCTCAAGCAACTGCTCCAGGGCCTTCTGGTCGCGGCGATTAGCGTGGGTATGCTGACAGGCGGCCTATTGCTCAGCCAGCTCGAAGCGCCCACTGGCGAGCCCCCGTCCCCAACGCAGGAGATCGCCCAGCGCCCGACCGACACGCCCTTCCTGCCCACCTTCACGGCCCAGCCCTCGGCCACCGCGCCTGGCACGGAGGGGATTCCAACCTCGACGCCGACGGAGGAGGGAACTGCGGTCGTGACACCAGAGGAGACATCGACGATGACAGCGGTGTTGGATAAGGAGCCAACGGCAACCGCGATGCCAACACTGGGCCCGACGCAGCCTCCAAGCCCTTTCCCGGTGTGTGGCAGGCCTCTCGGGTGGTTCGTCTACACCGTGAAGCGTGGCGACACGCTCGGCGGGTTGGCTGCGCAGGCCGGTGTCGCTGTGCAGGATTTGATGCAGGCCAACTGTCTCACGACCTCTGCACTGACAGCGGGTGACCACATCTACCTGCCCGGAGCGTTCTTCGCCACGCCCACGCCCTGGCACGACCCCTGCGGTCCCCCCATGACCTGGGTCGTGTACTACGTGGAGCCGGGCGACACACTCTACTCGCTCTCCCGCCGCTGCAAAGTGTCCGTTGAGACCATTCGGTGGGCAAACTGCCTTCCTGGCTACCAGATCTACGCCGGCCAGGCCCTGTTCCTGCCAACGCTTCCGCCCACTCCTTGGCCCAGCGCTACGGCGACACAGGCCCCTACATCCACCACGCCTCCGACCGCCGTGACCACCCCTTCGACAGCCACCTTCACGCCTACCCCCGCACCGGTGACGCCGGTCTCGACCTCCACGCCCACGAGCACGTTCACGCCAGCGCCCACTTCAACGTCGAGCCCGACGACGGCTCCCACGGCGACGTGGACGCCGACGACCGCGCCATCCTCAACGTCGACATCGGCGCCCACCTCGACACCCACCAACTCGGCCAGTCCCACGCCGACCTCCACACCAGGATAGGACCAATCGTCTCCCTTCACGGCTGCACGGTCCCATGCGGCCCGCAGCCCACGTGCCTTCGGGGGGCGAGCCTACCATCGCGAAGGGGTTCGGCCAGGCAACCGGTTGGTGCTCGCGCCCATTCGCCCGGCGACGCGCCGACCATGCACGAGCCGGGGATCGGAGCACCGGTCAACCGGAAGCACACGGAGGTAGCCGGTGCCCGGGAAGGCCTTTCCACGGCAGCACCACAGCCAGCGACCTTTGGTCGCTGAGCGGCGTACGTCAGGGACTCCGCTGCCTTGGCTCCAAGGGATATCTCTAGCCGCAACCCACGTTTGTGGTAGAATGGCGGACGTCGGTTCTTAACGACTCCACGGCACCCATCGACTGGTGCTATCTGCAGGAAGCCAGCGCACGGATCCCGTGGCCTAAATTGCCTAGCACATCGTGAGACAGTGGACAGATCGGTTCCTGGAAGGGCTAGCATGGGTCATCGTCTTGGGACTGGCGGCCGTGACCATCCATTCGTTCCTGGCTGCCCCTCCCAGTTCAACTGCCGTGGGCGCTACGCTCAGCCCCGCAGCGACACTTTCCAGCACCCCTGCCCCGACGCCCGATCCGACGCCGACTCTCGCACGTAGCCAGACTCTGCCTCCGACGAACAGGCCAGCACCGACCGTTACGCCCACGAGCACGCCGTCACTGACCCCAGCGGCGCCCAGAACGACGGCACCAGCAACCTCCGCCCCCACGCCCACCCCATACCCAACCCAGCTTCCGGTGGGAGCACCCACTCCAATCACATTCCTGCCGGGAACACCGTCGCCGACGCCTGTGGTCGTGACCAACACGCGGTCTCCAACGGAAACACGGACCTTGACCGCCCCAACGCCGGCGCCGCTGCTGGTTCAGCCGGAGAACGTGATCAATATCCTGTTGCTGGGGTCCGACCGCAGCGACATCGAAAGGCCTGGCCTGACCGACACCATGGTGGTGGCCACCATCCATCCGGAGCGACCGTCGGTCTCACTACTGTCCATCCCGCGTGACTTCTACGCGTGGATGCCGGGCCGTGGCTACGGCAAGATCAACACGGCCTTTCGCTACGGAGGCCCGGCATTGATGGAGGCGACGATTAGGCATAACCTGGGCATAGACATCGACTACTATGCGCTGGTGAGTCTTGACAGCTTCATCAGGATTGTGGACGCTCTGGGTGGCGTAGACGTGCCGGTCGAGTGCCCGCTCCACGATACCTTCCCCGACCCGGACTCACCGTCAGGTCAAACCGATGTCGATTGGGAACCAGGGATGCACCGTCTGGATGGGAAGCACGCGTTGTGGTATGCGCGCTCGCGGTGGAGTACCAGCGACTTCGATCGCCACCGTCGTCAGCAGCAGATCCTCAGGAGCCTGTACGGTCAGATAGTGAGCCTGGGTATCATCCCAAAGATCCCTTCGCTGTGGGGCGCTGTGAGGCAGAGCGTCTCGACCGACCTGGATCTGACAGGGCTTGCACGGATCGGCGCCATCGGGCTGCGACTCGACACGGCCAACGTGAAGAGCCAATTCGTTGGGATCGAAGCTGTCCAGCCCTGGAAAGGTCCGAACGGTCTCTACATTCTGCTTCCCGACGAGGAGGCGCTCAGTGACCTGGTGGCCGAGGCCCTGGCGCCGCTGCCGTACACGGTGCAGCCAACCTGGCGCGTGGAGGTGATGAATGGCACCTTGCACGAGGGATGGGGCCAGGTCGCGGCGGAGAGACTGCGCTGGGAGGGCTTCGCGGTGGTGCGTGTTCAGCGGGCGGAACCAGGGCCGCGCACGCAGATCGTGGACCTTACCACGACGCCGAACAGCTGGACCGTAGCCCGGTTGATGCGGCTGTACGGGCGGGAAGCGGGTGACGTCGTCTCGCAACCGACGGAGCCGAGGGACGTCGACTTCCGGGTTCTGCTGGGCATGGATTACGATCCCTGCACGGCTGTGCGAGGCCGGTAGGCACGATGCGAGGGCACGCAGGCCCGCCGGTAGCCCATGCAGGCCAGGCACACGCGCGGATTGTACCTTCGCGTGGGGCTAGTTGACCGGAAGCGAGAACCGGACCGTGAGGCCGCCGCCAGGGGTGGGTTCACCCCAGATCCGCCCGCCGTGCGCCTCCACAATGTGGCGGGCGATAGATAGACCCAGGCCGCTGCCACCGGTGGCCCGCTGCCGGGCCGGGTCCGCCCGCCAGAAGCGCTCGAAGAGCCTGTCCAACTCTGCCGATGGTACACCCGGACCATCGTCGATCACACTAACAACGACCTCCGTTGTCCCCCCCCGTGCAGCGACATTGATGTGACCTCCGCTGGCAAGATAGCGCAGCGAGTTGCTTAGGAGATTGCCCATCACCTGAGCCAGCCTGTCACGATCCACGGCGACCGCGGGTAGACTGGGGACCGCCTCAAGCACCAAGGTTATGCCCTGCTCGATCGCCTGGGGCTGATACGCCTCCACAACCTCGCTGAGGAACGCCCCCAGGTCGAGCGCTTGCTCTTCGAGCCGGAGCTTCCCGGCATCAGCCAGGGCGAGGACCCTCAGATCCTCTATCAAGCGGGCAAGCGTGCGG